>JANLWR010000457.1:0-2251 GCA_031364625.1 Deinococcales bacterium
GCGCTCGCCAAAGCCATGCAGGGCATTGCCGAAATTGTCATGGTCGCCCCCGATGTCGAACAGTCGGCGGTGGGTCACGGTATCACCGTGCGTCGTCCGTTGCGCTTTCGCAAAACCAAAGTGCCAGGTTTAGAGGGGGTCACGGCTTACCGTGTGGACGGCACGCCAGCCGATTGCGTGGTGCTGGGCGTGCACAAGCTCGGGCGTCCCGATTTGGTGGTCAGCGGCATCAACCACGGTCCAAATTTGGGCAACGACTTAACCCACTCTGGTACGTTCGCGGCGGCGCTCGAGGGGACGCATTTGGGCATTCCGAGTATCGCTTTTAGTTTGCAATTTTCTGACGAGATGGATTTTTCTGAGGGTGCAAATTACGCACCCAAATTGGCACTCGAGGTTTTGAAACACGGACTGCCAGCCAAAACGGTTTTAAACGTCAATTTCCCGACGGGCAAGCCAAATGGCGTGCGTGTCACCCAACAGGGAACGCATCATTACGAGGATTCTGTCCTCGAGCGAGCCGACCCCGACGGACGGGCGTATTACTGGATTGCGGGCAAACCCACGGGCGACACCGAACCCGATTCGGACTTTTCGGCGCTCGAGGCTGGGTTTGTTTCGATCACACCTTTGTTTATGGACTTCACGCATTTGGGAATGCTCGAGACCGTGAAAGGTTTCGCGCCAGAGATTTAGCCCCTGACCTCTGAGTTTCCGTACAAATGCTATCTGGACGTAAGAGAACGCCATGCTCGAGTTATACGGATTGCGTTTGATCGCCGTGCGAATATTGCGCTCATCACGGAATTCGTATTCTACCGTCAGGCTGGGAAAACCTTGGACAAGAATTTAATTGCGGCTTTTGAACACTCGCCCGAGCGAAACCTGACCCGCGCCTACAGCCGTGATTCAACACCTTATTTAAACCAAGATTCAACACCTTTTTAAACCCAACCTCGAGATTCATTTGGGTTGACTTTCAATTGTTTTGTTGGTAACATAATATTACCTAAGATTTAAGTCTCGAGCCATGTGCCCCACCGCCTGAAAGGAAGACGCCATGTTTAGCAGACCAGAAACGACATTGCTCGAGTTCAAACCTTGCCATCCAAACAAACTGGATGACACAAATACCAATCACCATCCCCAAGATCATTCGGTTTTAGATTGCAACCCAATCAAATAAACCCAAAGTCTTGGAACTTTTTGTCAAAACCCACGTATTGAAACACAACACCCGATCTCGAGTGACAACCTCGAGAAAGGTTCAAAAGCCATTGCCGAAAAAGGAGACTTCATGAAAAAAACCGCGTACCTGACTCGAGCCACCAAACGATTTTTAGACGGCACGAACTGCAAATCTCCAATTCAAGCCGTCGAACAAGGTGTTAAAACACTCAGCGATTGGATTGAGACGCTCAGTTTGGAACAAGAACTCGAGGCGGAACAAGTCGAATCAAACCGCAGTAAGCGCAAAACCAGCAAAGAGCAGGGCGCGGCAAGCGACCATGCCCGTTAGGTGCATTTTATGGTCAAGCGATCCCGCCCGAAGGTGCGTCTTGGGATCAAGAAGAAGCAGCGCCCCTACGTGATGACCTCTGCAATTTTGACGGTTCGTTTCTCGCGCAAACTGATGGTCGCCGCCACACCCAAACGCAGACTCTCGAGCGCATCGGTTGCGCCTGGCGTGGTTTGCTTGCCCGTTCCGAGACAATTAAAAAATGCTTCAAGCTCGAGTTTGTACGCCTCGCGGAAACGATCCATGAAAAAATGAAAATGGTCTCGCTCGAGTTTGCCCGCGCCAACGCCATTCGAGCCGTATTGCGTTAAAGGCGTTTTGGGTGTGGCATCCATCACCAGTTTGCCCTTTGCGCCAAAAACTTCGGTACGCACGTCGTAACCGTAAGCGCTGCGCCGAGAGTTTTGAATCACGCCAAGTGCCCCGTTTTTAAAACGCAAGTTAATCATGCCCGTGTCCACATCACCAATTTCACCAATTGCAGGATCAACGAAAACATGCCCCCAAGCGAGAATTTCTTCGACCTCACCAACCAAAAACCGAGCGCAGTCCAGTTCGTGAATCGACTGATCCAAAAACATGCCGCCCGAAATTTTCAGGTACTCGAGCGGCGGCGGCGAGGGGTCGCGCATGACCGAAATAAATTGCTCGATCTCCCCCAATTCGCCAGCCTCGAGTTTTTGTTTGGCGAGCATGTACGGCGCGAAGTACGGCCCGGCGAGCATGGTGCCG
>JANLWR010000425.1:0-1523 GCA_031364625.1 Deinococcales bacterium
ACGACCACACGAACCTTTAAACCGAACTTACGCGCAAATTCAAAATCGCGTTGATCGCCGCTCGGCACGCCCATAATTGCGCCCGTGCCGTATGTCACCATCACGTAATCAGAAATGTAAATCGGCACATCCTCGAGCGTCAACGGATTCTTGGCATAACTGCCTAAGAAGACGCCCGTTTTCTCTTTGCCCTCCGCCGTGCGGTCAATCTCGGAGGTTTTGGACGCCACCTCTTTGTAAGCCGCAACCGCTTCACTAGCCCCAGGGGTGGTTAAGGCATCAACGAGCGGATGTTCTGGGGCAATAACCATAAACGTCGCGCCGAAGACCGTATCGGGGCGCGTGGTGAAAACTGTGATGTTCCCAGCACTGGTCGCAAAATCGATCTCAGCCCCCACCGACTTACCAATCCAATTTTGCTGCATCAAACGCACACGTTCGGGCCATTCGATGCCATCAAACTCGAGTAACTCCTCGGCGTACTTGGTGATTTGCAAATGCCATTGCGACATCAAACGACGTTCGATCAATGCGCCAGAACGATCACCGCGCCCGTCAATCACCTGTTCGTTCGCCAAAACCGTCTGGTCTACAGGGTCCCAATTGACAAAAGATTCTTTTTTGTACGCCAAACCCGCCTTGTAAAACTGCACGAAAAACCATTGATTCCAACGGTAATACGCTGGGTCGCAGGTGCGCAACTCGCTGTTCCAGTCAATCATGCTGCCCATCAGTTCAAACTGGGTTTTCATGTGCTCGATGTTCTGATTGGTCCAAATGGCAGGATCAATATTGTTCTTGATCGCCGCGTTTTCGGCAGGCAAACCAAACGCGTCAAAACCCATCGGGAAGAACACGTTAAAGCCCTTCATGCGCATGAACCTGGCTCGAGTGTCCGGCACTGCCGCGCTGTACCAATGCCCGATGTGTAAATTGCCAGACGGATACGGGAACATCGTGAAAGCGTAATACTTGGGCTTCTTGCTCGAGAAATAGGTGGCGTACAAATCCGACTCGCGCCACTGCTGACGCCAGCGCGGTTCGACCTCTTGTGGGTTGTACTTTTCAATGCGGCGGGTGATGGTATCGGTCATAAAAAACTCCTTGATTTGCACAATAAAAAAACCCTGGTTTTAAAACCAGGGGAAACGAACCAAAGCGAAACCTTACGCTTGGCGGCTTCCCGAATTGTCTAGTCCAGAGTGGATCATGGGGGTAGTCTAAAGGTTTGAGGGGGTGAGGTCAATAATGCGTTTGGCTGACTTGAGTGCTTTGAAATTCGGTTTGATGGTTTCGAGGTTCAAGACTTCGTCAATTTAGTTATACAAAAGCAATTGTGTTATACTTATTTCATGAGTCAGACTTTTACTCCAAAATTGAGCCAAACTGTAACCGTTGGACCAAAAGGGCAGGCAGTTATTCCTGTCGAATATCGTCGCGCTCTTGGAATCAATTCGGGTGATGAATTGGTTGCCACATTAGAAGGCGATCACGTGGTACTCGTAACCCGTCAAGCTTTAGCA
>JANLWR010000465.1:0-4781 GCA_031364625.1 Deinococcales bacterium
GCGATCATACGCGCAATGTCTTGCTCGTCACGAATCATCAGCGCGAACCATTTTTTCATTAACGCAGACCGCTCGTAAGCCGTGGTGTTGCGCCAAGTTTCAAACGCGGTCACGGTTGCCTCGAGCGCCGCGTTTGCCTCCGTCACGCCGCAATCTGCAACGTGCGCAATCACTTGCCCCGTGGACGGACTGGTGAGCGGATACGAACTGGCTGGACTGACCCAACCGTGACCGATGAGTGCTTTGGTCTGCCCTTGAAACTCGAGTGTGGCTGTCATGAAAACCTCCGAAATTTTATCTGGCGCTGCGTGGAATGCGGTTGACGTGATGATCGTTGATGACATCACAGGGCGTGTACTGACGGTCAATCTCGAGCCATTCGGATTCGGTCAGTTTGAACTCGAGCGCCGCGATTTGCTCGTCCATCTGGGCGACATTATCCACCGCGAACAGGCTGCTTGTCACGCCAGGGCGGTTCATGACCCACGAGAGTGCGACCTGGGAACTACTCATTCCTCGAGCCTCCGCCACGGTTGCCACGGCTTTGGCAATGTTATGGGACGTTTGATCGCCAAATTGATCTTGCGTGAAATGATCGGTTTTGTTGCGCAGACTCTCGAGGTTTCCAGAAAGAAGTCCTCGAGCCAGCGGCGAGAACGGCGTGACCGCAATCCCTTGATCTCGGCAGAACGGAATCATCTCGCGTTCCTCCTCGCGGTAGGCGGCGTTCAGTTGGCACTGCATCGAAACAAATTCCGACCAACCCCGAAGGCGTGAGGTGTAAATCATTTTCGCAAACTGCCAGGCGTACATCGTGCTCGCGCCAATGTACCGCACCCGACCCGAACGCACGATGTCGTTGAGCGCCTCGAGCGTCTCCTCGATGGGCGTGAACATGTCAAAACCGTGAATGATGTACAAATCCAAATAATCCGTGCCGATACGTTTTAAAGACCCATCAATCGCGTCGAACAAATGCTTTCTCGAGAGTCCACCATCGTTCGGACCGGAACCCATCGCGTAATAGGCTTTGCTCGCCAGCACCAGTTGATCTCGAGGGACACTGCCCAACAACACGCGCCCAACCACCTCCTCGCCCACGCCACCCGAGTAAAAATCTGCCATGTCAAAAAAATTGATGCCCCGCTCGAGCGCGTGCTTTAAAATTGGGGCGCTCGAGCTTTCATCCAAAACCCAAGGTCGCCATTTTGGCGTGCCAAAGCCCATCGTTCCCAGGCACAACGTCGAGACTTTTAGACCAGTCCTGCCAAGATTCACATAATCCATAATGTCCTCAACTCAGTTCTTCGGCGTGAAATACGGGTTAAAAACGTTCTTTGCCGCCTCACGCACGACCTCGAGTTTTGGCTCGAGGTTGATCGCATTTGTGACCGCCGCTTTTGCCGCCGCGTAATTGTTGGCAAAAACCTCATCCGCATCGTTCGCCGTCCAATTGACCCAAACCGCGCAGATCACGCACCAATCGTTCTCCGCCTCCTGAGGCAAAATATTCTCAAGCAGACACTCTTGCACGCCCTTGGCGACACCCGCCTGCGCCGCGCCCCAAGTCATGCCCTCGTGCGTGTCACCACGCAAATCGGCTTTGTTGATAAACGCCGTCATGGGTTTGACCGGCACGCCAGGTTGCAAGACCACCATGAACGGCAAATGCCCTTTGGTTGGACTCGAGAGTGCGCCCGCGAAGGCAAAACCCGCCGCACCCGTTTTTAAACCCAGCATGACGTTGATGTGCGCGGCGTTTGGTCCGCTGCCGATAAAAGATTCACCGATAAACATTTTTGCTCCTTTTGAATTAAAAATCTGAATTTTTTTTGCATATTCAAATTAAACGAATCCTCGCGCACCCTCTCATCCCCGACCCTTCTCTCCCAGGAGAGAAGGGAGCTTTAGTGCTGTTTTGTATGGGCAAAGTGTTTCTCGAGAGACGGTAAATTGTGTAAAAGTTGCGTACTTACGAAAATGTCGCCTGCCCACTCAAGGTTTTCTCGAGCATCACCTCATCCAACTCGAGTCCCAACCCTGGCGCGTCTGACAGGGTAATCCAACCCTCACCGTCAATGACGATTGGGGTTTTGAGCATATAATCCCGTCGCGCCAAACTCCATTCGGGCGGGTCAAACGGGAATTCGATAAACGGTGCGGCAACCGTGCCTGCGGTCAAATGCAGGTTTGCCATCACACCAATGCCGTTGCCCCAAGTGTGCGGCGTAAAAATTTTGCCGTGCTTTTCAACCTCGAGCGCCAATTTTCGCAAGCCCGTGATACCCAGGCTGCACACGCAATCGGGTTGAAAAACGTCCAGGCAATCACGCTCGAGCAGTTCGCGGAATTCGTAAGGTTCGCGGGTCATTTCGCCGCCAGCGACCAGAATGTTCACGCTTTTTTTGAGGGCGGTATACCCCTTGTAATCCCCGCGATGAAGCGGTTCTTCGACCCAGTAGACGCGTTGTTTCTCGAGTCCTTGCGCCACCTCTATCGCCTTCTCGAGATTCCAGGGTTGCAAGGTGTCCCACGGCATCCGCCAGCCTTGATTGCAGTCCACCATCAACTCGAGCTGCATTCCGATGGCATCACGAATGGCAGCGATCACTGCCAGATCGTCCGCAATGTTGGCGCGACCAAACCGCACTTTCAACGCGGGATAACCGAGTGCCACCGCGTGTTCGGCAACCTCCACCATTTCGGCAATGCTGCGATGCACACCGCTCGAGGCATACGCCCGAATGCGGTTCGATTTGCCGCCGACCAATTTCCAAACGGGTTGATCCTGAATCTTACCCGCCAAATCCCAGAGCGCCACGTCCAGCGGATAGCAACGCCCCGCGTGAAATTCGATGTTGCTCAAAACCGCATTGTGCCGCTCGAGATCAAGGGCGTCTTGCCCAATAAAATAATGTTGGTAATCACTAAAACCGTACATCGCATCGCCCGAACCCACCCCCACACGCCCCGCGTCATCAAAGACCCGTACGATGGTTGCCGGGAATTTTGTGCGCGGTTTTGGGTCCCAACTCGCGGGAAATGGAGGCTCGAGCGGCAATTGATGGTTGGTGATTTCGATTTTGGTGATGATGCTCATGCGTGCCTCGAGATTGTGATTTCACGGAGCCTGCGAATCGAAAAAACTTTTGGTTCTGCACACAAAATCCAGCGATCACTTTCTCCACCCTCATCCCCGACCCTTCTCCCGCCGTGCGGGAGAAGGGAGTTTTGGTGCTGTGTTGTTTGGCTCAACTGTAAGCTTGAGAAACAACACACTTCACTTGGTTTAGAATTCCAATTCCCTCTCCCTGCAGGAGAGGGTGGCGAGCTTGCGAGCCGGGTGAGGGCTTCAGGCGCATGAAGCTCGAGCCAATTTCTCTGTGGGCTAGAGAATTGATTCTTCACTTTGCGTACCCTTCCCACACCCGCACGGTCATTTCGGCAAGCTCGAGCCTTTGGGCTTCATTGACATCTCGAGCGTTGTTGCCAAGCATGGGTTGATTTTCGGGGGCGTTCATCAGGTCACTCATGGCTCGAGGCTCGAGTGTGGCGGTTGTTTTGATGGCGCTGGCAAATTGGACTTCCGATAGAAATTGCTTGAAAGTTTGAGCGAGTTCGGTTGGTTTCACCCCAAAAACTTCGGCGGCGCTCGAGTACGCTTCAGTCGCACCCTCAATGTTCCAAGCCAGCGTTGCCTCGAGTGCAACGGTCACAGCGACCCCGTGTGGAATGTGGTACAACGTGCCGAGCGCGTGACCGATGCAGTGCGCAATGCCCGTGCCGCTGTTGTCGATGGCGAGTCCTGCCAGCATCGCGGCTTCCTGCATTCCCGCTCGAGCTTCCAAGTTTTCGGGCTGCCGAACGGCGGTTGGCAAGTGCTGCCGAATCAATTTCATGGCGTGCAAAGCGTTGCCGCTCGAGATGGCGTTTTTGCATTTTCCGGTGTTCGCCTCGAGAGCGTGAGAGAAAGCATCCAAACCCGTTGAAGTTGTCACAAACGCGGGCATGGTCACTGTTACGTTCGGGTCGAGAATCACCAGGTCGGGCAGCATTTCATCGCCCCAAGTCCAGAGCTTGCGTCCATCGGTATCGCTGACGATGCAAGTCCGCGTGACTTCCGCGCCCGTGCCACTGGTGGTTGGAATCGCAATGATCGGGCGGCGACCTGTGAACGGGTTGGCGCACAGCAAATAATGTTCGATCCCCTCATGCGAGGCGACGATTGCCGCGACCTGTTTGGCAATGTCGAGCGCACTGCCGCCGCCCACGCCAACAATCACGGCTCGAGGAAAACTGCGGGCGTAAATCGCGGCGGCATTCACGCCGTCAACGGTGGGTTCGCCTGCTGGAATAACGTACTGGGCAATGGTCACGCCAGCCAGGACGGCTTTGAGGGTTTTAAGATATTCGCCTTCAGCAATCACCGCGTCCACGATCAGCACGGCGCTGGCGCGTTCCCAACTTTTCAGAATTTTTGCAAGACTCGAAAGGTGCTCGCTACCGACCAAAATTCGTGGTGTGCGTCCAATTTCGTAATTCTTTTCGTAATTCATAGCGTGCTCCCGTGCAACTCGAGCCAGGTGGTTTTGAGTTGCGTGTACTCCTCGAAGGCGTGAAGGCTTTTGTCGCGTCCAAAACCCGATTGTTTGTAACCGCCGAACGGCGCGTTGACGCTGGTGTGGTCAAAGGCGTTGATCCAAACTGTACCAGCCCGCAAGCGCTTGGCGGCAAGGTGCGCCTGGTTGATGTCATTGCTCCAAAACGCCGCCGCAAGCCCG
>JANLWR010000466.1:0-2413 GCA_031364625.1 Deinococcales bacterium
CCGCGTTAATTTGCTTGCGAATCTCGTGAACTTCGACGCGCAGGGCGTTTAAGGCTCGAGGTTCGTCAATTTCTGGGTGCAGCGCGTCAATCAGTTCGATTTCGCTGACGCTCGAGGTGCTCGGAACGGTTCGTTTGACCAACGGCAGCGTCAAACTGATCAAGGGACGCAAACGCCTCGAGTTGCTGGCGTACCTGCTCGAGGCACGCATTGCGGGCAAACCCGAGGTCAGCAAAATCGAACTGATTGACGCGCTGCACCCAGAAATTGACGAACCTCGAGCCTTAAACGCCCTGCGCGTCGAAGTTCACGAGATTCGCAAGCAAATTAACGCGGACATCATCGTGACCACCAGCACTGGTTATCGCTTGGGTGACATTCAAACCGATGCCGAACAATTCTTGCAAACCCGAAACACCAGCCTCTGGCAGGCGGTGTACCTCGAGGGCATCAGTTTTGAACGAAACGATGACAGCGGTTATCAACGCCTTACCGACACCCTGCACGAAAGCGCCCAAGGGTTGATTCAAACCAACCCGCTCGAGGCTGCCCGTGTGATGCGGCTTCTGGTGAGCATGGAACCGTTTGATCTTGAATTCTTACGCACCAAACTGAGGGCGTTTCGCAATGCCAACAACCACCGCGCTTTGGGACGAGCCTACGACAAAGCTCGAGCACGACTGCGCGAAGTTGGCGAGCACCTGCCAGGCGCTTGGACTGAATTCTTGGACGTGGTGTAAACGATTGCGGCTCGAGCTTTTAAAGCTGCCAATCGGCGAAAAGGGTGCTCGAGCAAATCGTAAACTAATCGTCCTTGAACTAATCTCAGAATGTGAGTTGTGTAGTGCATCAAAGACCGTGCGTTCAAGCTTAAATAAACGCACGACACAACTTAAAAAAGTGAAGCACACCTCGAGCCTTCAGAAAGGAGGTGGTCGATGTAAGACGCACGTCGCGTTTTGGACTTTGTACGGCGAAAGCCTTCGGTTTGCAGTTTCCAAAGGAGGAACATGAACAAAATTTCCCGAACCATAAAACATTTGGACCCCACGCCAGTGAGGAACACTCGAGGTTGTAGATTTTGGAGGTTTCTGTGACAGAACTGTTGATTGATGATTTCTCGAGCGGCGAAACTTTAGTCAGCATGAATGGAAGTGTGCCGCAACTCAAAAGAGCTTATCAAGCTGGTTCGATGCAGGGTGGAGTACGTGCCGTACATTTTCACCAAGTCACGAACGAATACAGTTTAACTGGATCGTTCGCCGTGCGTAAACACGCCTTTGTCTCGAGCCAACCGTTTCATACCAACCATCGCTTCGAGATTCTGTACGGATACGACCTGAAAGGCAACCCGAATCCGTTCAGTCTGGATGTTTCAGGCTTTAAGACCTTGCAGCTTTCGTTTGAAGGCATGAATGGCGGTCTGAATTTTAACGCGCAGTTGTTAAGTGGAACGGTTTCTCGACGCATTTTGCCAGGAACAAACATGGGTGAATCGGCGGAATCGTTCAATGTGGATTTCGACTTGCGCCGAGGCAGTTCTTTTCAAAATCCATTAGACCTGAATCAAGTAGACGACGGTTCGGATTTGATGAATATTGGCGCGATTTTGGTCATTGTGCAAAGCGCAGGTGTAATTCCAGCCAACGATTACGCAATTAAACGCATTTCGTTTATCTGAATAACCCTAGGAGACAAGTATGAACAATCTCGAGAGGTGGTCTGGCATTTGGTCGGCGTTTTGGGCAGTTGGAACAGGGTTCGTAGGATCAACAGAGTTTATCTTTCCGCTTGGTGTTCATAACGATGGTTTGCAGAATTTCAGTGGACATGGATCGACTGGCGTTCAAGTTGGCTGGACTTTGTGGGGCAAGATGACCGCCAACGGAGAAATTTTCTATGGTCGCTGGTTCAGTGCCATTTGGTCAGAAGGGTCTACTGCCAATTTTCACTCTGTGGATTTGACAAACGTCTGGTCAAAAAATGAATTGCTCGAACGAAGTGGGCGGTTTCACTTATGTATGCTCAAGGACGGCAGCATTCAAGGCAAGTGGTGTCGTTCCTCTGCATCTGAGCTTTGGTATGCCTTGGACATGGTTCGGTACGCGAACGACATTCTTCATCCTGTAGCGATTGCAAACCACCAACCTCGAACTGTTGCCCCTGGTGTTTTACCACCACCAAGAGAGCTACTGTAAACCCTGTTTCACACTTGAAAAAACTTCCTCAAGCAAATACAAATTGGCGCTTCACTTGTGGGTTGCGATCAGTTGAAGGGCATCTCGAGGATATTGAAGGTCTGATTGCGATGCCTCATCCCGAGTGGTGATGGTTTCAAATCGCATAGTGTCGTGAAAATTGAAAGCCAAATTATTAAGTTACTCAAAACGCTCAAGGAGGGCAAAATGGTGCT
>JANLWR010000481.1:0-1653 GCA_031364625.1 Deinococcales bacterium
GTTTTGGCAAGCGGCGGATCATTGGTGTTTGACCACCTTCGGATTTGTAACTGCCGCTTGGCGCAAGACTCGAGCCTGAACGGCTGGCTTGACCTTTGTGACCGCGACCAGAGGTTTTGTCTGTGCCGCCTGGACCACGACCAACGCGTTTTTTGCGTTTGCGTGAACCTGGGGCTGGTTTGAGTTCGTTGAGCTTCATTTTGCTCCCTCCTCGATAACCTCGAGAAGAAATTTGAGTTTGTCCACTTGACCTTTTGCAGATTCGGATTCGCCGACCAGGGCGGTGTCACCGATTTTCTTCAGACCAAGGGTCTTGGCGGTCGCAAGCTGTTTGACGCTGCGTCCGATCAGGCTCTTGACAAGCTTGACTTTCATTGGGCGCTCTCCTTGAGTTCGCGCACGCTGTCTTTGGTTTGAAGGTTCTTCAAACCGTGGAACACAGCGTAGGCAACGTTGACTTTGGTACGGCTACCGATTTCTTTACTTAACAAATCGGTGATGCCAGCAAGTTCTGCAATCGCACGTGGCACGCCACCGGCGATAACGCCCGTACCTGCGCTGGCAGGTTTGAGCATGACTCGAGATGCGGTTGACACGCCGATGATATCGTGAGGAATCGTACCGTTTTTGAGTGGCACGCGAATCACGTTTTTGCGGGCGGCGGTATTGGCTTTGGCAACGGCGGTTTGAACCTCGCGGCTCTTACCGATGCCCATGCCGACACGACCTGCACGATCACCGATCACGACGACGGCTTGGAATTTGAAGCGTCGCCCACCTTGGTAGGTTTTGGCGTTGCGCTCGAGTGAGATCATTTTCTCTTCAAACTCGCTGGGGGCTTCCTGACGCTCGTTGCGTCTGTTGCCACGGTCATTGCCACCGCGTCCACGTCCACGGCTCTCTCTGGGTTGACGATCAGAAGTCAAGGCCACCCTCCCGCGCCGCATCCGCGAGCGCTTTCACTCGACCATGATACTGGTACGAGCCACGATCAAATACGACGGTTTTCACACCTTTGGCGACGGCGGCTTCGGCGATGGCTTTACCCACCAAGACCGAGAGTTCAGTTTTCGTGCCTTTGGCATTCAGGCTTTCACTCGAGACGGCTGCCAGGGTAATGCCTTTGGTGTCGTCAATCACTTGGGCGTAAATGTGCTTGGATGACCGAAAAACGCTGAGGCGCAAGCGGTCGGAAACGGCTTTGAGTTTGTTGCGCGTGCGGTGAAGGCGACGCTCTTTGGCGGTAATGCTCATTTCTTACCCTTTCCGCCGGCGGCTGACTTGCCTGGCTTGAGGGTCAGTTGCTCGCCTTCAAAGCGTACACCCTTGCCGTGGTAGGCATCGGGGACACGGACTTTGCGGACGTTTGCGGCAACTTGCCCGACCAATTGCTTGTCAATGCCAATGATCTGGATTTTGGTTTGGTCTGGAAGGTTGAAGCTGATGCCTGCCGGCGGCTCGATGATCACGGGATGGCTGTAACCGATTGCCATCTCGAGGTTCTTGCCGGTCAGTTTGGCACGGAAACCCACGCCGTGAAGCTCGAGGTTGCGCTGATAGCCTGCGCTGACACCGGTCACGGCGTTGGCGATCAGGCTGCGGGTCAGACCGTGAAGGCTGCGGTGGGTGCGTCCGTCGCTGGGACGTTCGACC
>JANLWR010000488.1:0-2667 GCA_031364625.1 Deinococcales bacterium
GTTCGCCTTTCACATCATAAAAGCACATATTCCCATTCAAATCACAAGTCCAAACCTCGAGCGCTCCACGTTCAAAATACAGTTTTCGTTTGCTCGAGATTTCTTTATCTGTGTTGCTTGGCGAGATGATTTCAGCACAGACTTCTGGCGCTTTGGACAAATCGAGTTCGTCACGGTGCGCGTGAAAAAAAGCGTAAGACGACCAGGCAACATCAGGCACTTTCACGCCTTTTCGGGTTGCAATTGCCGTTTCAGAACTGGTGATGCCGTTTGTTAGAAATTGCTCGAGCAATGATGCCAAACGTGCCTGGTAAATGCCGTGAATGTACTTTGTGGGACTCATGACCACTTGCCCAAATTCGTTGGTTTCGATTTTGAACGGTAAATTGGCTAAATCTTTGTTGTTGACGATTTCTTGCCAGGTCATCTTGTCACCCTGAGTACAGAATACCGAAGTCTTAGAGAAACGAAAAACTCGAGTAAAGCAGCTTGTGAGCCTCGAGATTTAGATTTTGGAAAGTTGGACGATCTTGCTTCAAATTTGAGTTTGAAAATCTCGTAACTTTACCGCACTGCGCGACAAATTATGCTTTTCAAGTTGATCTAAGAACTCGACTGCGGTCATGGCGGGACGAATCAATTGCGCCCGTTGTTTTTTCAAAGCAACCAGCACCTCACTCAAGTTGTTGTCTAGCACTTCGAGCAAGAAATCATCGGGGTGAATCGCTTGAATACCATACGGCTTTAATGCCTTGGCTGGAAAATCTTTTAGGTTTAAAGTCACGATCATGTTTGCCTGACAAGAAATTGCCGCCGCAAGAACATGCCGATCATCAGGATCAGGCAACGCCAGACTCGAGATGAGATGCTCAAAATTTGTCACCAGCGCATTTCGAGCATGACGGTTCATCAAATCAACCACCCGATCCCACTGCTGAGGCGTAGTACCAGAGCGTTCTGTTAAAATGTTGCGAGTCCATTCTGCGTGAATCATTGCTGTCCATCTGGCATCAATGGTTTCCTCAAGAATCAAGCGCATCCAAAGATCACGCAACATGGCTGAATACAGCACGCAAGCGTCCAGTACAACGATCAATCGTACAACCCCATCTCCTGCTGCAACTGCGAAAGCTCAACCAACGCCGCTTCGCGCTGCATTTTATGAAAACTTTTCAGGTCAAAAAAACGAATCCGACGTTGATTCCCAACCTTATAAAACGGAATCAAACCTTGCTCGAGCATTTTGACCAAATGCGGACGCGAAACTTGCAACCAATCCGCAGCCTCTTGAGTTGTGAGTTCCCGATCTGCCGAACTGACTTGCACCGCTTCACCTCGGGCGAAATGTTCAAACACTTCTTGAATCGCTTGACCGATGGCGCTGTTCGCCTCGAGCTTTGGCAAGGTGACGGTGTTGTTTTCGCCGCGTGGTTGCTTAAAAGCCCGTAGACCTTTTAAGGCGAGGTCGGCATCGCTGGCTTGTGGTTTGATGGTTTGGGTCATGGTGTCTCGAGTTCAGGATACTCGAAATACTCGAAAAAGAAAAGACTCGAGCAACGTTGCTTGTAAGCCTTGAGATTTAGGTTTTAGAAAGTTCAACCCAGCTTGAAGTGTCTCGAGATTCGATGCTGGTTTTGATGTCCCAAAATAGACACTTCAAACATAGATCTATAGGTGATTAAATAATGTCTCTGGAGCAATTTCGATGCCGCAATAGGCAAGACGACATCCACCATTTGGAGCCATTTTTGACTTGAGGGCAAAGCCGCCATTGGCTTCGCTGGCGTTAATTTTTCGGTCTTCTTCTTTAGTGATTAAAACGACTTCGTTGCTACACAATATAAATTCTACGGTAGACAATTTACGGTCAGAATTCATCAACTGCCGAGAAATTAAACTTAACGGAATTCTATGCTCCCCAAATAACATCTTTGGATACAAACCAGAGCTATAGGCAGATTTGGAATATTTGTAGTGACTGCTCCCTAACTTTTTTCGATAAAGACCCTTGCCATCAGCAGTAAATTCATCATAGCTGCGCAATAATTTATCAAATGGGTTTCCTCGAGAAAACGCTGTAAGTGTATCGTCAGGGAGCGTCAGGATTTGAGTAATTACCAAGGCAATATGCTGTTGATGGGTTGCCACAATTTCCACCTTACTTTCGAGTCTTAAAAAGTGAACCCACTCGTAACTTCGAGATTTATTCAACCGTGCGTGGCACTTGAAAAAATCCATCATTCACTTCCACACCCACTGCCAACGCCTCAGCTTGCGACATGGCAACTTCGGCAACATCTTCGCGCAAGACGTTCACCAACGCCACAGGGCGCGGCATTTCGGGCAGTCCCTCGAGATTCAGTTTTTGCAATTGATCGAACGAGCCTAAAATCTTGTTGATCTCGGTTTTGGCGCGTTGGGTTTCCGCGTCGCTCATCTCGAGTCGGGCTAGTTTTTTCAGGTGCTGCATTTCCGCGTCGCTGATGGTTTCGGTCATGAGCGCAGTTTACCCGTTTTCAACCTCGAGTTTCATCCTTTCCCAAAGCGCTTGCACATGCTCGAGTTCGGTGGGTATCGCGCCAATGCTGACGCGCACCATCCAGCGCCCCTCGAGTTTTGAAGGCGTGAGGTACGCGAAACCCGATAGGTTGATGCGTTCGACCCAAG
>JANLWR010000493.1:0-11144 GCA_031364625.1 Deinococcales bacterium
CATCACCAGAACCTACCCACAAATCTTTCAATTGATTCGGAAAATCCAGATTCTCGAGGCGTTGTTTGATCAATGCAACAAATTCTGATTCTAATTCTAAATTGTCTTGAACAATATAATTCATCCCAATCAGCAAACCCCAATAAAAATAGTACCAATAGGTTTGTTCATCAACATCGGTTAGCAATGTTGTGTTTTGCTCGAACGGGTAAGTTGAAATTCGTAGCCCTTTTCATTGAATCTCGAGATTCATTTAGCCTTGACATTCGTTGCTGTCACAGTGCTTACAGCGCCTTGCATATCCGTTGACGCAATTCTTGCTCTCACTTCTATGCAAGGCGCTTCTTGACCATAAAACGCACCTTCTTGATTCCAAGACGCACCTAACGGGCGGAATCGCTGGCGGGCATGGTCGCTGTCTGTTGCCACTCCCTCTGGTCGCCAATGTTCGACGCTTCTTGATCCCAGGACGCACCTGTCTTGCCCTTAAAGCAGCACCTCACGGGCTTGGGCGCTGACGGGCGGGATCGCTGCGCGTCAAACATTGTGCAAAGTGCTGTAAGTGGCTTGATGCTTGTGTTTTCAATTTTCGGTTAGAGTGAATCCGTCAGGAGTACAATGGCGGATTCATCCGAAAAGCAGGCATTAATTCTCGATTATTGGCGTGCTATTGAGCTTTTCTCACCTCAAAATGTTCCTCGCCTTGCAGAAAAAGATGATGCAGAGCCTGTCTATGCCGCTTCGGAAAACGCACCACTTCCTTGGCATCCGACACATCTCTTGAAGTCACGCAAGACACCTCCTCATAAATCTCGGCGTTTTCAAATCTATTGCGGCATCTATAAATTGCAAAAAGTTCAAAATATTCTTGAAGACAGGATCGGCAAAGATCCTGAAGTTTTTGATGAACGTTCGGATGGTGAAAGTTGTCTATTTGCATTTTCGGTTACTGATGACGGTAGACCTTTTCTTGACACGTTTATCCTATCCACTTGTGCCTGGGCAATAGGGCGCACCTTCAATCCTGGTCCTAAAAGTGCCCAATGGCTGGAAGGATTTGATCTGAAAGCGAACAAATTGGCTGAAGAATTTGCCGAACGACTTGCCATCAGTCTTGATGATGCATGTGGTCAAGAACTTAAAGGAAAAGGTTTTCATCTTGGTCGCCCCATTGAATACTTCGATATTTTTCGAGAGACAAAACGCATCGCACAAGATCTAGGCGTACCTGAACTCTCTGAAAATCTCGAGATTCGAATCAAGGCAAGCGTTGTTGCTTCTGGGGAAGACCATTCTACCGATGACTCGGATTTTCTGAACAGCTTCTTCGTGAAAGACCTCGGAAAGATCGCTTCTGAAATTCGGAATAAGAACCACCTTGGCAAGGGACTCTCGACATTTTTGACCAGTAAAGAGGCACTTGATGTTTCCAAACGAATTGATGTCCAAACATCTCACAACACCCTTTTTCAGCAGTTATCTCCTGAACTTTTTCCTTTGGGAAAATGGGCAAGCAAAAGACACCATCCCCTGGTTTTTAGTCAACAATTTGCGGTGAACTCTATGGTTCAAGATTTGATGGGCGCATCAGGTATGTTTGCCGTCAATGGACCACCTGGCACTGGAAAAACTACTTTATTGCGAGATTTGATTGCTGCTATCATAGTCAAACGAGCAACACATATTGCCAAATTGGTACGTCCAGAACACGCATTCTCTGGCAAGAAACGTTGGAAAACAGGGGATTTCAATCGAGTCATTTCGATATGGAAGGATGAATTCAAAGGATTCGAGATTGTTATAGCTTCAAATAACAATGGCGCTGTTGAAAACGTTACCTTAGAAATTCCAGGTCAGGATGCGATTGACCCAACATGGTTAGAACACACAGACTATTTTCCCGATTTCGCAAGCCGCATTATGGGTCAGCCTGCATGGGCAATGATTTCGGCTCGATTGGGGAACAAAGCCAACCGTAAGGACTTTATAAATCGGTTTTGGCATGAGAATGATAAAGCAGACAAAGTTAACGCTAACGAGTCGCAGTTTGGTTTCCTTAAACTGCTCAAAAATTTTGATGAACAGCCTCTTGATTGGGAAGAATCTGTTCGCAACTTTGAGAAAGCCTTGGCTCGAGAACAGGATCTACGCGAAGAACGTTTGCAGGTCTACCAAAACTATCAAGATTCTTTCAATTTTCAGCAACAAATTCCAACCCTGAAAATAAAACGAGATGAACTCATCGCAGAGCGCACAGCAACAATTCACCAGCTTCAGGAAACAAAAACAAATCAACAACAATTGGTTACTGAACTTGATATCGTCAAGAATCGTCGTCTTGAGCATCGCCGTTTTCGTCCTGGAATATTAGAAATCCTGTTTTCGCTTGGTCAAGCGTTTCAAGAGTGGCGTGGCAAAGACAAAAATTTAGAAAATTTGATTGAACAAACGGAGTACCAGTTGGCACAGATAATGCGCCAAACAAATACCCAACAGCGAATCGCAGCCTCGGTGGAAGAAAAAATACAGCAAATCAATACAGAAATTGAACAAACACAACAACAGCTTACGACGGCACTCGAGACTCTTGAGAAAGCTCAAAACCGATTCGGTCAATTCTTTCCGATTCTGGAAATGTGGAATCAAGAACCAGAGGCTCGAGAATTGTCTTCACCGTGGGCTGATCCCGAATGGAACGATGCTCGAGTCAAGGTTTTTCTTACGGCTTTGCAACTGCATAAAGCTTTTATCATTGCAAATGCAGACACCATGCGAAAAAGCTTACATGGTGCGATGGATATTTTATCAGGTAAAGTACCAAAGGGAGTGGATAACGAAAGCGTAGAAGCTGCTTGGACAACGCTGTTCTTTGTAATCCCTGTAGTCTCGACCACTTTTGCTTCTTTTGATCGACTTTTTGCCCACCTTGGTTCGGAATCCCTTGGCTGGCTACTGATTGATGAAGCTGGGCAAGCAGTACCACAAACAGCAGTTGGTGCTATCTGGCGGGCGAAACGATCAGTTGTCGTCGGAGATCCGTTGCAATTAGAACCAGTGGTTACTATTCCATTTACTGTGCAACACGCCTTATCAAGGCATTATAAAGTTGATGAACTCTGGTTGCCAGGAAACACCTCTGTTCAACAACTTACGGATCGGGTCAGTAAATTTGGAACATATCGCAACGGACCAGATGGTTCTGTGTGGGTTGGTTCACCTCTTCGAGTCCATCGGCGATGCGATCAACCCATGTTTGACATCTCGAACAAAGTTGCATACGACAGTCTTATGGTTTTCGGTACACCTGTCAGACAAAATCTTGACTTACCTCGAAGCAAGTGGATTCATGTCCAGAGCATAGAATCTGAGGGACATTGGATTCCTGCCGAGGGAAAAATTGTTGAGCGTTTGCTTGATGATCTCATCCGTCAGGGTATCTCGAGTGAAAACATTTTTTTGATCTCACCTTTCCGAGTTGTGGTCAGGCAACTTCGTATCATTTCAAAGCGTTTTAATGGCATCAAAGCGGGAACAATTCATACAGTTCAAGGTAAAGAATCAGAAGTGGTCATTTTGGTTCTTGGAGGAGATCCACGTCGCCCAGGAGCGAAACAATGGGCATCGGCACGACCGAATCTTCTCAATGTTGCGGCAAGTCGTGCAAAACGACGACTTTATGTGGTTGGCAATCAGGATGCTTGGCAGCAATACCAATTTTTCAGTACCTGCGTTGCGATCTTAAAGCAATGGAACGCAAATTCCGAAACACTATAAATTTCTCGAGAGATGGTTATTTCATCAAAGACTGTTTTCTTTCCTAAGCAACTTTCCTTCTTGTCTATCCTTCAATTTCTTCTGTTCCAAGTAATCCGCCCGAATCTCGAGCAGCAAATCCTGGGCAAACTGGCGCGATGATGGCAATGCCAAGCCCACATTCTGTGCTCGAGTCTCGAGCCACTCAGAAAAACCGCGTTTGGCGGTGTGCTGATTTTTGTCGAACAAGGTTTTGATTAAGGGTTCTAAACTCGAGCTGGATTTGAAGGCTTGCACGCTGCCAACCCACAATTCGGTTAACTGATCTGGAAAATCGGTCTGCTCGAGGCGGTGTCTGGTCAAATCCACAAAGACTGATTCAAAGGCTGGGAATTCTGAGGCGACATCGCCAAGTCCAATCACCATCGACCAGTAATGCCAGTACAAATTGCCCTCCAAGCTGACCAGTGCCGCCGTGTCACGCTCGAGTTCGAGGATTCTGGACAGTGCGGCATCAAAACCAACCTTTCCAAACGCGCCGATGGCTTGCGGCACAATTTCGGGAATCCAGGCGTGACCGATTCGTTCCGCCTCGAGTTCGGCGGCAATCACTTCGTGCACGGCTTCACTTGCTTTCACCAGCGCCAAGTATGCGATGGCTGAAGTCTCGAGGCGCAAGAATTCATCTTCAGGGTTTTTAAGCCAAGGCAAACGGATAATTCCTTGAGCCAGGGCGATCATTTCAGGGTCGGGTGAAAGCGTCTCGAGTGTCTCGGCATCAAAAATTCCTGTGCCGTCTTTGAGCTGTAAAAGCCATTGTTCTCGGGTCATGCGTTTAGAATAACGCAGTGTCGCTTAAAGGTACTGGTTCAGGTCCACTTCCGCCGCTGCTCGAGCAGTACGTCAAACTGCGTGACGAACACGCGGAGTATTTGTTGTTCTTTCAGGTGGGCGAGTTTTTTGAAACGTTCGGTGAAGATGCCGAGCGTTTTGCTCGCGCCCTAAATTTAACGTTGACGCACAAGACCAGTAAAGATTTTTCCACGCCGATGGCTGGCATCCCCATGCGTGCCGCCGACGCGCACATCGAGCGTTTGTTGCGGCTGGGCTACCGTGTGGCGGTGGCGGAACAGGTGCAAGACCCTGCATTGGCGCAAGGTTTGGTTGACCGTGAAGTGACGCAACTCATCACGCCTGGAACAGTGATTGACGATGCCATTTTGCACGGCGAAGAAAATTATTTGGCAGGTGTCGCCAGCGGTGACGGTTACGGACTGGCGCTCTTGGACGTCAGCACTGGCGAATTCAGGTGTTGTCACGTTTCGAGTCGCGGCGCGTTATACGACGAATTGGCACGGTATCGTCCGAGTGAGGTGTTGCTCGCGCCAGAACTTCAGGAAAACGCGGTTTTCTCGGGCGAGTTTAACGCCAGGTTTAGAGCCATGCGCTCGAGTGCCAGTTTTGAACCTAAAGACGCCCAGGAGATTCTCGAGCGGCAATTTGGCAGTTTCCCCCAAGGACTTGACCTCGAGGCGCTGCTCAGGGCTTGTGGCGCTGTCCTGGCGTATGCCTCTCGAGTTGCCGAGAATCAAACCCTGCCAGCCGTGCGACGTTTGGTACGTTACGACCCTGGGGCGCAAATGCGGCTCGACGAGACCGCGATTCGGGCGCTCGAGATTTTTGAACCGATCAACCCAACGGCAAACGAGAGTGCGACCTTGTTTGGCGCACTCAACCAAACCCGTACCGCGCCAGGACGGCGGCGTTTAAAAGACTGGCTGCGCTCTCCCCTCTTGGATGTCAACCTGATTAACGACAGGCTCGAGGCGGTCGCCGATTTGTACAAGGACACGAGCACCCGCCAAAGTATTCGCTCGAGTTTGTACCGCGCCCATGACCTTGAGCGGCTAGCGGCTCGGGTCGCCGCCGAACGAGCCAACGCCAGGGATTTGAACGCCCTGTGCCGCACGCTCGAGCTTGTGCCAGAAATCCGAGCCAGCATTGCCAACCTCGAATCGCGCCTGCTGCGCGACATTGCCAGTCGGCTCGACCCGATTGAAGAAGCCGCCAGTTTGGTTCGCGCCTCACTCGAGGAAAGCCCACCACTACGCCTGACCGACGGCGGTTTGATTCGAGACGGTTTTGATGCGGAACTCGACCAGTACCGCAAGCATTCGATGGCGGGGCGCACTTGGATCGCGGCACTCGAGGAAAGTGAGCGTGCCAGAACAGGCATTCACAGTTTGAAAGTGGGATTCAACAACGTCTTTGGCTATTTTCTCGAGGTCACAAACCAGCACCGCGACCGCGTGCCAGAAGATTACAAACCCGTGGCGACCCTCAAAGACCGCCAACGTTTTACCCGCCCCGACTTGCGCGAACGCGAGCGCGAGATTTTGCACAATCAAGACCGCGCCAGCAAACGCGAGTACAGCGTCTTCCTCGAGCTTCGGATTGCCCTGGCAAAATTTACCGAACGCCTGCAATTTCTGGCTGGCGCACTGGCAGAACTTGACGTACTCGCCAACCTCGCCGAGGTCGCCAGTGAACGCGGTTATGTGCGCCCAGAGATTCTCGAAAATGGCACGGTGCAGATTGAACAGGCGCGGCATCCTGTGGTTGAGGTGGCAACTCGAGAAACAACAAACCAATTTATTCCCAACGACATCAACCTCTCAGACTCGAGCCGCATCACTTTAATCACAGGTCCAAACATGAGCGGCAAAAGCACCTACCTGCGCCAAATTGCCCTGATTGCCCTAATGACCCAAATTGGGTCGTTTGTTCCCGCCAAAACCGCCAAAACCAGGGTTTTTGACCGCATTTACACCCGTATTGGCGCAAGCGACGACCTGGCGGGCGGCGCGAGTACCTTCATGGTCGAAATGCGCGAACTCGCCAGCATTCTTCACGGCGCGACCCCCTCGAGCCTTGTGATTCTGGACGAGGTTGGACGCGGTACAAGCACTTTTGATGGTCTGGCAATCGCCTGGGCAGCCTGCGAATTCTTGCATCAAACCAGGGCGTTCACGCTTTACGCCACGCATTATTTTGAACTGACGCAACTCGAGCAGAAACTTTCAGGAGTTATCAATCTTCACGTTGCCGCCCAGGAAGAAGCCGCGCACGGTTTGCGGTTTTACCATCAGGTCATGCCAGGACCCGCCAGCAAAAGTTACGGCGTGCAAGTCGCCAAACTTGCAGGATTGCCTCCCGAAGCCGTGGCTCGAGCCGAGGCGTTATTGAACAGCCTTGAATCCAACTCGAGTGACCGCGTGAATGTGGTCGCCAGGGAATTGTTGGCGCTTGATGTCTCGAGGTTGACGCCGATGCAGGCGTTAGCGAAGCTCGAGGAATTGCAACAAAGTTTGAGGGGGAATGTTGATGGCTTGGGATGAATTGCATGGTCAGATCATCAAATCTGGTGTTGCGATGGATTGGGGCGCAACGCTCACTGAAAGTGTGATGGCGTATCTCGAGCAGGCAAATCACATTTTGGATTTGGGTTGTGGTCAAGGGCATGATTCGATACGCTTGGCTCGAGCGGGATTTCAAGTCACCGGCGTTGATATTTCAGAAAACGCCATTGTGGTAGCTCGAGAACGCGCTGAAGTTGAAAACTTAAAAATTGATTTTCGGCAAATGGACATGTCTCTCGGTTTGGGATTTCCAGACTCGAGTTTTGATGTCGTGCTGGCGAATTTGAGTTTGCATTACTTCTCGCTCGAGCACACAGAATTTGTACTGCAAGAAATGAAACGAATCCTCGAGCCTCAAGGCATTCTTTGTTTGCATGTCAATTCGAGCGAAGAGGGCAAAAAACGCCGCGCAAATGGCAGTATTGTCTCTGAACTTGAGCCTAAATTTTTTCTCGAACGAGATGGTGTGAGCAGACGATATTTTGACTACGATGATTTGAAATTCTTATTGCAGAATTGGGAAATTGTAAATCTCGAGAAACGGGTTTTGCTTGGCAAAAATGGTCAGATTCGCAAAATGTGTTGGCAAGTCGTTGCCCAAAACACAAATTCTTGAACGTTTTCATTTATTGCCCAAAGTATTAAAATTGGTCTATTCTTAGACCAACTATACCAAAATAATCAATTTTGGTATAGTATACTGTACCAAAATGAGCCAACCTCAAGCTGACTCCTACCTTCGCAACCTACGTTCACGCCTACAATTCGTTCCTGGATTGCCCATCCTGATCGTGATTGGAGCGCGTCGTGTTGGCAAAACCACGCTCTTGCGTGAATGGTATTCGGAACTCGAACGTCCCAAAGCATGGCTTGACGGCGATAATCCCGCGCATTTTCAACTTTGGCAACGACTGGCGAGCGGGCAAACTGCAAACGAATGGCTGACAAACCTGACAGGCGAAGCAACTGGCGAGCGCTATCTTTTTATTGACGAAGCGCAAATGCTACCAGACTCGAGCACTTTAATTAAACATCTTTCTGACAGTATTCCTGAAGCTCGGTTGGTCATGAGTGGTTCGAGCGCATTGAAACTGAAGGATTTAAGTGCGGAAAGTATGGCAGGGCGAAAGCAAATGCTTGAGTTGTACCCACTCAATTTGAGTGAACGTTTAAGTCTGACTGAACCAGCGCAACTCGAGTTTAATGCGCCGTCTGTATTACGCGAAATGTTGATCTGGGGTGGTTTTCCTGGTGTTCTAAAACTACCTGAAGGCTGGCAACGACAAACGTATTTGGCAGATGTGATTGACAGCGTGTTGTACCGTGATTTGCTGGGTTTGGTTCGCAGCAAAGACACCAATGTTTTCCGAATGCTGCTGGTGTTACTGGCTCGAAATGTTGGCACTCGTCTCAGCACCAGAACCCTTGCTCAAAATCTCGAGATTTCTAGAGTTACAGTCAATCGTTATCTCGATCTTTTGGTCGAAGCAAGTGTTATTCGTTTGCTGCCTGGAATCACTTCAAGCGGCATCGTGCCAAAAGTTCAACCCAAAGTGTTCTTTGTTGACAACGGCGTTCTTTCGCTGCTTCTTGCCGATGACCGTGTGCTCGAGGTGCGAAAACCCGAAGATCAAGGTTTGTTGCTCGAGAATTTTTTTGTTTCGGAAATGGTCAAATACCTTGCCTACAAAGGTGATTCGTTAACCCAACTTGGGTACTTGTGGCACGACATAGGCGAGATTGATTTGGTTGAGTATCGAAACGGTATCCAACGCGCTTGGGAAGTAAAACTTGGCAGCAAACAAGGTGGGAATACCCTAACGCGGAATGCTTTGGGTGAAGCAAGTTTTACTTTGGTCAATCTCGAGAACATGGTTGACGTGCTGCAAAATTTATAAACTCGAAATGATGTCTAAAAACCCTCGAGCCACCAATTTTCGTGACTCGAGGGTTCAAAAATCAGGATTTTATGACCCGATTACTTCAAAGGCTGAATCACCACGGCGTTGTCGCTAAACAACGGAACAAGCACGCGTTCACGTTTGGAATCAAAACCAATGTCGGCAGGTGAAGCCAATTTGTCAACCAATACACTTACCGCACCATCCGTGCCAACGGCGTAAACGCTCGAGGTTTCCCAACTCGAGATCAGCAAACGCCCGTCTTTAAGCAACACAACGCCGTCCAAAGACCCTGCCGGCATGGTGATGACATCGCCACGCTGACCGTTTTTGTCGATGGTGTAAATTTCTTTAGAACCAAAAGTCACAACTTCAATTTTACCGTTGGACAAGACTTCCAAGCCGTTTGGATTGGTCAGTTGTGGTCCTTTTGCCAGAATGCTGACCTTGCCCGAGCGACTGATTTTATAAATTGTGTCTGTGCCACTGGGTTCAAAACCGTTTGCGCCAGCTTTAAAACCAATGTCTGACATGTACGCCGTGCCGCTTTTGTCGCTGGTCAAATCGTTCAAAAAAGTCGCGTCGGGGAAGGCAATTTCGCCCATCGATTTGCCCGTTTTGAGGTTGAACTTACGCATGTTGTTGATGTCGGCAACATACAAAGTGCTACCAACGGCGGTCATGCCTTTGGGTGCGTTTAGGGTTGTGCTATTTGCGCCACCTTCAACCCATTTTAAATTCAGCAACGTTCCGTCGGGCGCAAACCTCGAGATAAAACCGTTGTTGTCGGCAACAAGTGGGTTTCCGTTGATGTTGGAAACCAGGTAGACGTCATTTTTGGCATCGTAAAAAACCGATTCGGGTGTTTGCAAGCCAAGTTTCTCGAGGTTGATTTGCGTGGGCAATGCCGATTGCGCCAAACCAAAAGTGGTCAGTAGTCCGAGGGCAAATGTCGAAATGTAAGTCTTGTTCATGAATATCCCGCCTCCTATAAACCTGTCAAAGTCTTCGATTCAATTCGGCGTATTACACGACAAAGAATTCAACAAGTGTACGGGAGACATTAACACGTCAAAACTTTAACCCGCAGTAGTAACGAATACCCAGTTGAAACCCGAGTTCACAGGCTGGATTCGTGTTGCACAAGTGATCGCATTCGCTTGAGGTATTCAGTCGCCACCTCGAGATGGTCTTGTTCCCACAACGTATGCCCTAAAAATTCGCCTGAATAACAGCCGTCAAAACCTGTGGCTTTGACAGCATCAACCCAGTCCTGAATTGGGATTTCACCGTCGCCCACGAGCACGTCTCGCAGTAAAGTTTCATCCACCCAGGGTGCGCCAACCTCAGGTCTAAAACCGTCAGAAATATGCACTGCGTAAATCAAACTGGGGTCGAGTGCGCGAATCTGATCTGGTGTCGCACCTCGAGCCGCCCAAAAATGCCAGAAATCAATCACCAAACCAAGGTTGGGTTTATTCACCGCCTCGAGTAAGTTCTGGCATTGTTCGAGCGTGTGAATCGGTGTCCAAGCCGCAGCCTCGAGTTGAAACCGAATGCCGTGCTCGAGTCCGATCTGACAGATTTGAGCAATGTTTTTTGCGGTCAATCGAATTTGCTCGAGTTCGGAAAGTTGCTCGAGTTCGGAGAATGGATTGATTTGAATGGTTTTGCAGTCAATCACATTTGCAAATTCACAAAGCAGCTTGGTCTTTTCGAGAATTGCGGCAAAAGCTTTTGTATCTTGCGTTTCGACGGCGCCAATAATGTCAATGCCACTGGCAAGAATGTTGTGCTCCTCGAGTTTTTCGGCAATCAATTCTGCGCCCAAATTTGACGCAATATAACGGTCTAATTTGTCGGTATGAAGCTCGAGCGCGTCATATCCCGCCTCTTTTGCCAGCCTAATATCGCTGATAATGTTGGAATAACGAACGGTTAAACCGTGCAAGGCATAAATCATTGAATAATTCCTTTCAAGTTCAATTAAGTTTATCGCACAAACTACTCGGCTCTAGCGAATATCTTGAAAACCATGATTTCACCCAGGGCAACCGCAAAGTCGTAAATC
>JANLWR010000037.1:0-3744 GCA_031364625.1 Deinococcales bacterium
GCAGCACCTGTCTTGACCATAAACACGCACCTTACGGGCATGGTCGCTAACGGGCTTGGGTCGCAAGCAGCGCCCCTATGTAAAAATGCTGTGTGGTAGGGGTGAAGCTTGTCTTCACCCTTGCAATGGCAAGGCGTTGAATCATTGTTTGTCGCATTGATTTACGACTTTGCGGTTGCCCATGTCCGTCTCGAGCGCCACCTTGTCGCCGTCGATGTTTCAAACAAAACCTCCGAACTCGAGGGGCATCAAGAAAGCTTCGAGCTTGATGGTTGGAGTATCGCAAAAACGGATTGCGAGGGCATTGCCAGTCCAGTTGTACCTTAACGCTTGGAATACGTCATAATGGTTTGAATGCAGCAATCAATTAAGTTTTCACGACTTCTTGACAATCACAATCGAGGTTCGGTTGGAGCTTTCTTAAAAGATAAAATCCGACCCAATTCAGAATTATCTGTGGTTTCAGCATATTTCACGATATACGCATATGAAGCTTTAAAACCACAACTCGAGAGTATTTCTGGAATGTGTTTTTTGTTTGGTGAGCCAAATTTCATTAAATCACTTGACCCAAAAAATACCCGTCCACCTTCAATGCGAATTGAACAAGATGAACTCTCACTCGAGCATACCCTGCGGCAAAGCCGTGTTGCCAGATCGTGCGCCGATTGGATGAAACGCAAAGTTCAGATTCGATCCATCAAAAAACCAGGTTTTTTGCACGGCAAAGCGTATTGCATAGAGCACGGCGATTACAAATGCGCTGTGTTGGGCAGCAGTAATTTTACGGTGCGGGGTTTGGGTTTGGGTAGACGAGGCAACATCGAATTGAATCTCGAGGTGACCGACGACCGTGACCGCGAAGATTTAAAGCACTGGTTTGATGATGTCTGGAACGATACCAAACTGACAGCGGATGTTAAAGGTGAGGTCTTAAAGCAACTCGAGCGCTTGTACGTTCCAAACCCACCCCAATTTGTGTATTACAAGACCTTGTATCACTTGTTCAACAATCTCGAGCAAACCGCAGGGGAACTGAAAATTCCAGAGCGTTTGATGGATTCTGAAATTTGGAATGCGTTGTACCCATTTCAAAAAGACGGTGCAAAAACTGCAATTCGTAAATTGCAAACCTTTGGTGGCTGCATTCTTGCCGACAGTGTTGGTTTGGGAAAAACCTATACCGCTTTAGCCGTCATCAAATACTTTGAAGCCCTGAATGACCGCGTATTGGTCCTCAGCCCCAAGAAACTACGCGAGAATTGGACGGTGTATCATGCCGCCAACAACAGCGCTTTAAACCCATTTTTAAGTGATCGTTTCGCCTACAGCGTCTTATCACACACTGACTTATCTCGGGAATCTGGCATGGTCGCAGACCTCAACCTCGAGACCGTCAATTGGGGCAATTACGACCTGGTGGTGATTGACGAAAGCCACAACTTTCGCAACTCGACCAAAGGCGCTCGAGACGAAAACGGGAATACCATCAAGAAAAGTCGCTACGAAAAGTTGCTCGAGGATATTATCAATACGGGTGTGCAAACCAAAGTGCTGCTTCTGAGCGCCACACCCGTCAATAACGATTTGTCCGATTTGCGGAACCAACTGATGCTGATCTCTGGTAATTCCGATCATGCATTCTCGGAATCCCTCGGAGTTTTGAGCCTGAAAAATGTTCTGGCGCTAGCCCAACGCGAATTTAACACTTGGGCAAGCCAAGAACCCCGAATTGCAGAACAGTTGCTCGAGAAGTTAAGTGCCAATTTTTTCTCGCTTCTAGACGGTCTGACTTTGGCGCGTTCTCGGAAACACATCAAAGACTACTACCCAGAAACCATTGAAAAACTGGGTGGATTTCCGACGCGTTTAAAACCCATTGCGGTGTTCAGTGATGTGGACACCAAGAAGTTATTCCCAAGTTACGAAGCGATTCACAATCAAATCAGTGGTTACAAACTGGCGTTGTTCAGCCCCTCGAGTTACCTGTTTTCAGAATTTGTGGGTCTTTACGACACCGATGCCGTCAAGAACTTCTCGCAAGGAATGCGCGAACGGTACTTGATTGGCATGATGAAAGTGAACTTCTTAAAACGCCTCGAGAGCAGCGTGAATTCGTTCGCCATTACCCTCGAGCGCACCTGCCTGAAAATGACGACCCTGATTGAGAAACTCGAGGCATTCCAAACGCGCCAAGATGCAGGAGAATTTGAGGGTCTGGGTGAAGCGTCACTCGAGCCAGATGCAATGGATGACGAAGAGCTTGAAGCGGCATTGCAAGTCGGTAAACGCATCAAATACGACTTGCGGCATTTAAATGTTGACCAATGGTTAATAGATTTACGCGCCGATGAGCAGCAATTGCACGATGTTTTAGACGTGGCAAAATCAGTCACGGCTGCTCGAGATGCCAAACTGAGAGACTTAAAAGCCTTGCTCGAGGCAAAAGTCAAGAATCCAACGCTCGATAAACACGGGCAAGTAAACCGTAAGGTGCTGGTGTTCACCGCATTTTCGGACACGGCAACGTACTTGTACCAGAACCTCGAGACGGTAGCGAAACAATTGGGCGTGCATATTGCGCTCGTCACAGGTTCGGCAGGCAATGCCAGCACCCTTGGACGGGTTGATTACAACGCGATTTTGACCAACTTTGCCCCGAAAGCCAAAAACCGTGACAAATTAAAGAACTTCCCGCAAGACACCGAAATTGATATTTTGATCGCCACCGATTGCATTTCTGAAGGGCAGAACCTTCAAGACTGCGATTACCTGGTGAACTTTGACATTCATTGGAATCCTGTGCGTTTGATTCAACGATTCGGACGCATAGACCGTATTGGCAGCCAAAGCACTCAAATTCAAATGGTTAACTTCTGGGCGACACCAGACTTAAACGCCTACTTAAACCTCAAAAACCGGGTTGAAGCCCGCATGGCGCTGGTGGACATTACCGCGACCTCTCAGGACAATCCCTTGTCGCTCGAGAATATCCGCGCCGACCTCAATTACCGCGATAAACAACTGTTACGCATGAAAGACGAAGTGCTGGACTTGGAAGACATTGAAGGCGGTGTCAGCCTGAGCGACTTTAGCCTGGATGATTTCCGCATGGATTTAACCAACTTTATGGACGGCAACCGCGCCGCGCTCGAGAATGCGCCACAAGGAATTTTTGGGCTGGTCAACGAAGAGGGCAACCTTGCCAGGCACGGCATTGTGTTCTGCCTGCGACAAAGTGTGACTGGAAATACTGGAAGTGTCGCCAACACCGACCTAAACCCGCTCAGTCCGTACTTTCTGGTGTACGTCCGGGCGTCGGGCGAAGTGCGTTTCGCTTACGCCCAAGCCAAGCAAACCCTCGAGTTGTACCGTGCCTTGTGCGCCAACAAAAGCGCTGCCACCCAAACCTTGCACGATCATTTTGATACGCTGACCAACAACCTCGAGAACCTGGGGCAAGAAACCAGGCTCTTAAAAGCGGCGCTCGAGAGCATCCGAACCACCTTTAAAAAACGTGCCAATCAAACCTTGTTCACTGGACGCGGGGCGGTCATGCCAAAACTTGAAGAGCAAGTGACCGAAGAAACTGATTTTGAATTGGTGACATGGTTGGCGATCCTCGAGAATCCAGATGCAGGCGCTTAAGGCGTCCAGAATTCTAGGTTTTTAACCGCGCCAAAGTCGCGGTAATTGAACGTCCAAACAGGAGCGTTCAAGGCAAACGCCGTACTGATGACAATG
>JANLWR010000548.1:0-4350 GCA_031364625.1 Deinococcales bacterium
AAGTGATGCGCTGGCGGGGTGAGAAGTCGCAAAGGGAATTCTGGCGTCAATTTTTCTTTTGCCTCGAGTTGCTGCGGTGCGGGGTCAAGATGAAACTTGCCATCAGAGGTCACAGGTGAACCGTTTTGATACGGCAAAAACGGTTTTGGAATGTTTAAGCGCACAAAACCGTCCGTCTCGAGTTGCTCAAATGAAATACCCTGCAACCATTCGTGGTCGCTAGAGAGCAGTTCTCGAGTCAAATCCTCGGCGCTCCAGAACACGCTCGCTTCGGTCACACCCAAACGCTTTGCCAGTTCCCCAAACACCCAAGAATTCGGACGCGACTCGAAATAAGGCTCAAGCGCGGCTTTGTTGTACGAGAGGTAATAATGCCCATACGCCGTGTACAAATCCGAATGCTCGAGAAAGGTTGTGGCTGGCAGCACAAAATCTGCCAGGTCGGCGGTTTCGGTCATGGCATTCTCGAGGACAACCGTCAACAAATCGGGGCGTTTTAAACCCGCAATCACACGGCTCGAGTCTGGCGCGATCACGGCGGGGTTAGAGTTGTAAACAAACATGGCATGAATCTGCTGGCTTGGCTCGAGCGCTGTGGCGAGTTGGGTCATGTTGACGTGCCGCACACCAGGTTTGATCAGGTGCGCCGCGCCCTCACGGGTTTTGTTGAGCATGAACGCGCCACTGGTGGACATTGCGCCGCCGCCACCGAGGTGTTGCCAAGCCCCCGTCAAAATCGGCAGGATGCTGGCGGCACGCAAGCCATTCGCGCCGCTTTCGTTGCGGGTCATGCCGTAACTGAGGCGAACGTAACTTGGGGTTGCCGCCGCAAACTCGAGCGCCAGACGTTCAATCACAGCCGCGTCCACACCCGTCACTTCACTCGCACGCTCGAGATGCCACTCGCTGGCACTGGCTTTAAATTCTTCAAAACCGCGCACGGTTTTGGCAATAAAATCCTTGTCATGCAAGCCCCTCGAGATGATGACGTTCGCCATGCCAAGCGCGAGCGCCGCATCTGTACCAGGTCGTACCCGCATGTGCTCGTCGGAGAACAAACTGGTTTTGTTCTGATACGGGTCGATATGCACAATTTTCGCACCGTTTTTTCTGGCTTGGGTTAGAAACGGCGTCAAATGGCTGTTCGTGGCAAGGCTGTTGATGCCCCACAAAAAAATAAACTTGGCGTGTTTGACATCTTCGGGGTCAGTCCCAAATTTGGGACTGCCATACGTGGCTTCCCAGGCTGCACCACCCGCCGAGGCGCAAATCGTTTCATCGAGTTCAATCGCGCCCAACGCCCGAAACAGTGCGTGGGCGTGCGAACCTTCCATGCGTCCCATCGTGCCAGCATAGTGATAGGGCAAGACCGATTGTGCGCCGTATCGCTCGAGAATTTCTTTTAATCTCGAAGCAATTTCATCCAGGGCTTCGTCCCAAGAAACCCGCGCCCATTTGCCCTCCCCTTTTGCACCCACGCGCTTCATTGGGTACTTCGGTCGAGTCTCGAGGTATGCCCGTTCTGGGTAACGATAGGTTTTAGAACAGGCAAAACCTTGGGTCACAGGATGGCTGGCATCACCCTCGATCTTGATGGCACGGTTGTTCTCGAGCGTCACGATCAGGCTGCACGCGTCGGGGCAATCGAGTGGGCAGGTCAAACGGGTGGTGGTTTGGGTCATGGTTTAGTCTAGCAAAGTTAAGCTTTACCCAATTGAAATTGCCCACGAAATTCGCCTGAAGCAAGCCTAACGCTATTGCAAACCGCACGTCAGTAATCTTAGGGCGTCATACAATCTTAGATTGCCTCAAAGTTTAAAATGAAATTTCCATAAGGAGAAGATATGAAAGATGTGGCTCGGGTTTTGCTTGTTGTATTGCTCACAATTCTAGTGGCTTGTCCACAAAATACTCCACCGAATGCCACTCACTTTAATATTGAGCTGCGATACCTACCAGATTTCCCTGATCAGTACAAACCCCTCGTCGAGGCACAAGCACATTATTGGGAAGCAATTATTGTTGGAGACATTAGCGATTTTAACGGTTCTCTTGACCCAAAAGCGTGTGGTTTTACAAATATACAAACACCAACACCACTACCCACATTGACGAGCGTAGATGATTTGGTCTTGTATATTGGTGTACTTCCCCTCGATCAAAGCAGTGTAGGTGATACCATTGCGGTGGGTGGGACTTGCTTATTAAGGAATAGCGGTAGTGCACATTTACCAGTTGTTTCCAAAATATTGTTTGATAGTTTGGATCTTCCAAGCACTTCAGCGACCCCAGATCAGCTTTCGTTATTTAATGATGTCGCAATCCATGAGTTGGGTCATGCGCTCGGTTTCGGAACAATCTGGCAAAATTTCCCTGGGCTTACCGTTAGCACACCCGATACAACGATTTGTGGTGATAATCCGCAATTTACGGGTCTCAATGCAGTGCGCGAATATCGGGCGCTCGGAGGAACAGGGAATGTTCCACTGAAGGCAGACAACGAACCCGGATCTTGCGGACATTGGGCAGAAGGTTTGTTTGAACGCGAGAGAATGACGCCAACGGTTCAAACAACTCAGGCAAGTGTGGGACGGGTTAATCCACTCAGCAGGTTAACGATTGCCTCTATGGAAGATTTGGGTTATGTCGTTGACTACAGTATCGCCGACGCTTATTCCCTTCCTGTTGCCGAAATAAACACGTCATTTGATATTGAATGGTCTTTTTCCAAAGACTTCCCTGAAGTATATAAACCGTATTTTACAATGGCTGCAAAGCGTTGGGAAAGAATTATTACTGGCGATGTTCCAAATATGGCTGGTATTTTTGACCCCGCCGACAGCAATTGTAGGGTTTCCCATCAATCAAAAGTCTCAGGAATCGAAGATATCAAAATCTATATTGAGCTTGTACCCGCCGCTCAGAATGATGGTGTGGGCGGTTTTACAAAACGTATCGAACCCTGTCTCAGACGAGACAAAAGCTTTCTTCCTGCCATTGCGGTGATGCAATATGACAGCAGTGATTTGGCTAATCTTTATGGTGATACACTCACCGCACCTTTTAATGTGATCCGCGATATGGCTCGAGTGCTGGGTTTTGGAACGAATTGGTTGAAAAAAGGGCTAATAAATGATGTTCAAAGCTCAGATCAATGCGGTCCAGGCATGGAGTACAACGGTGGTCATGCGTTGGTTCAATATTACGCACTCGGCGGCACTGTAGGCATTATTTACCGTTCGTACTCGACCCCAATACCAACGACTCCAACATCACAACCATGTCCAGAATATTGGCCTTACACCAACCAATTTGTCGAAGAACTCATGAACGGTAATGAATTATCCCCAGCAGACTTTATTAATTCCTCTGTTCCGACACGGGTTTTAACCAAAGTAACAGTCGGTGCTATGGAAGATTTGGGTTATGTGGTTGATTATTCTGCTGCCGATCCTATCTATAGAATACCACCCGTATATCCTGGTTGCGATCCTAACAATCCTCTGTCGTATTGTTGTCCCCAAATTGATCTCTTATGTCCTTTAATTGTACCCTAAAAGCAAATAACTAGTCTCAAACTTTCGCAATTCTGAGCGACTCCAACCCCCGAATCACAAAACCTTTCCCGTATTCGAGCTTGGGATTCTCGAGTTTAAAGTTTGGAATTTTTTTCAGGAACACATGAAGCGCGACCTGCATCTCGAGCCTCGCCAGCGGTGCGCCAATGCAGTAGTGCGTGCCAAGTCCAAAGGTCAGGTGTGGATTCTCGAGGCGTGAAAGCTCGAGCCTGTCGGGATTTGAGAATTTGCGCGAGTCACGGTTGCCACTGGCGTACATCAATGCCACTTCCTGCCCTTTTTTGAGCGTGACAACCTCGCCGTGGGCGGTCGTGAAATCAAAATCCTCGAGCACCCAGCGTTCAAACATGGGTAAGGGCGTGTCGAATCGTAAGAATTCTTCGATGGCGGTTTTGAACAGGCTCGAGGTGTTGGAGTTGGTGGCAGCTTCATTAGATAACAATGCTCGAGCGGCATCATTTTGGGTCAATGCCAAAATTGCGGCGGTCGTGCCGTTGACGGTGGCTTCGTGACCTGCGTTTAAAAACAGAATGCAGTTGGCGATCAATTCGGCTTCGGTCAGCCTCTCCCCTGCCTCTTCGACGCGCACCAAATCCGAGATCAGGTCGTCGCTGGCTTTAATCCGGCGCTCCTCGACCAAGCCGCGCAGCATTTCAGAAAACTCGAGCACCGCGTTTGAGGCGGCAATCATCTCGGGTTCACCGTAGCCAAGTTCGTAAAGTTTAACGATGGCTGCCGACCACGGGCGCAACTTGGCGCGGTACTCTTCTGG
>JANLWR010000568.1:0-3629 GCA_031364625.1 Deinococcales bacterium
GGGTCGGCAAGGTCTGGGAAGTACGCGTCCAACTGGTCAGAAACGAACATGCCCTTGTAAATCATGGTCTTGTACGACAGGCTCGGGACGTAAAAATACTCGCCGCCCTCAAACTGGGCGCTGTAATGAATCTCGTTTTCCGCACGTTTGCGAATCACGTACAATTTACGTTCAAACGCCATGTCGTCGGTGATGCTCGAGTTGCGGGCGATAAAGACCAAACGCATTTTGGGTTCGCCGCGTTTGGCGGTTGCACCCAAGGCATCATTTTTGACTGGCACTGAACGCCAACCCAACACTTTTTGCCCCTCGGCGGCAACAATGTTGGCAAATTCAATCTCGAGCGCCCGGCGGTGCGTGGCATCTGGTGGCATGTAAAGCACGCCAACGCCGTACTGCCCTGGTTCTGGCAGGGTGAAGCCGCGCCTGGCGACTTTCTTTTGCAAGAACGCGTGCGGAATCTGCACCAAAATGCCCGCGCCGTCGCCCGTGTTTTCTTCTGCCCCTCGAGCGCCACGGTGCGTTAAATTGGTTAAAATGTCCACGCCATCGCGCACAATCGAGTGCGATTTTTCGCCGAGAATATTGGCAACAAAACCGATACCGCAAGCATCGTGTTCAAATTGCGGGTCGTAAAGTCCTTGTTTTTTGGGGATAAAAGAGTGCTGCTTGGGTTTTTGCATCTCAAAGGTCTCCGATTCTGCTTGCCGTTGTTTTGATTTTTAAAATTGTACCTTAACATAAACAATCGAGTTTTACATGCTGCTGGACTGGGTTTTCTTGCCTAGTTGTATAGACAAGAAAACCTCAAGAAACCCATTTTGCACACTGTGTTTTAGGATGTGCAGTGCTTTAGGATATAAACCAGAAAGACTCGAGGAGCATAATCAAATGGCACAAGCAAACACATACGGAGGTCGGAGCACGAAACTCGAGGGGCAACCTTTTCGGGTGGCACTGATTGGCGCGGGCGGTATTGCCAACGCCCATTACAAGGGTTACACGGCGGCTGGTGCAATTATTGTTGGATTTGTAGATCCATACGAGCCAACCCGCACACGGCGCGAAAAAGAATGGAAGATCACGGGTTACTCGAGTTTTGAGGAACTCTTGGCAAGCGAGAAATTCGAGGCGGTCAGTGTTTGCACTCCAAACGCCTATCACGCACCAGCCAGCATTCAAGCCGCGCTTGCGGGCAAGCATGTACTCTGCGAAAAGCCGCTCTCAATGAGCCTTGCGGACTGCGAAAAAATGATTGACGCCGCTCGAGACGCAAATGTGGTCTTGCAAACGGGGCATCATTTGCGTGCAAACTTGCTGGTCGAAAAAACCAAAGAACTGATCTCGAGCGGCGCGATAGGACGCGTGACCTTTATCAGATTGCGCCAAACGCACGACTGGGGCGGGAATAAAACCGTCGCCGATTCCTTCGGAAAACTTGCCAATTCTGGCGGTGGCACACTGCTCGACAATGGCTGTCACATGTTTGACCTGGCACGAAATTTGGGTGGCAACGTCAAAAATATTTTTGCCAGGGCTGCCACGCTCGGCTTTGACATCGAAGTTGAAGATGTCGCCAGTGCCAGCCTCGAGTTTGAATCGGGCGCACTGGGCAGCGTCGAAAGCTCCTGGACGGCAACTGGCTGGGAAGAAGGCTGGTGGGTGTACGGCACAGACGGCGCTCTGGAATGCACCAACCGCCTCGGCACGCGCAAACTGCGCCACGTTCACCGCACCTCGAGCGGCACAGATTGGGCGACGCCAGACGAAACGATTTACAGTTTTGCCGACGAGGGCGGTCACAGCCGCGAGATTGTGGCGTTCATCTCGAGCGTGCGCCAAGGAACGCCCGTGATTTGCACCGGCGAGGACGGTCTGGAAAGCGTGCGTTTGGTCTTAAAAGCCTACGAGAGCGCCAAACTTGGGCAGCCGCTCGAGTTGCCATGATCTTAAATCAAGTACCTGCCGCCTGCATTTTGGATTTTCCGCTTCGCTCCAAATCCGGCATTTCGGCGGCAGGTACGTTGTCCCTACTCCCGTTCTTGACCACATACGCGCACCTTCGGGCGTGGTCGCTTGGTCGGAAATTTTTTAGGGAAAAACTCTAAAAAATTTCGAGGAGATACTTAAAACAGCTCAATTGCTTGAATTGATGTGCCAGCCATTGTGAAGTGGCTGGTTTAAGTTTGTCATGATTCATACAATTCATGGTTCACCACGGTAGCCTTTTTCGAGCTATTCGTGTTTTGAAACACAATACTTTAGATGTTAATAATGAATTCGTGACTCATTTGTACGAATTAAGGGGAATCTATGAAACACTGGCTGTATTTGATCGGCTCGAGTCTTCTGTCTGTCGTATTGATCGCCTGCCCAAACAACAGCAGCATTTCAGACCCGAACAAAATTGCAAGCATTCAAATTACGGGAATCAGCAGGCTCGAGGTTGGACAGGGTGCGACCCTGAGTGCGCAAGCCCTGAATGCAAGCAACGCCCCCGTTGCCACAATGTTTAGCTGGTCGAGCAGCAACCCGAGTGTTCTGGCGGTCGAAGCTGGTACGGGCAAAATCAGCGCCAAAAAAACAGGCAGCGCCAGCATTGAAGCCAAAGCCAGCGACGCAAACCAAACCAAACAAAGCTCGAGCCTGAACGTCACGATGACCTTAAGGATCGATACCCAGGCTTACGGCGATGAACCAGTGACCATCTTTATTTCCAACCCCGACGGCAGTTTGGCGCAAAGCAAAACCGTGTCACCTGGCAGTGGCGCTCAAAAACTCGAGTTTCCAGGAATTGCCAGCGATGCACTGGTGACGGCGGCTTACAAATTCACCTCGGGTGAAACCGTCTGGAATGGTACGGCTTATGTGGTGCAATCCGCGACGCATTACCGCATCAGCAGCTATCCAGCCAGTTTTATCAAACAAGACGCCAGCTTTGTTTTTGGTGAAACCCCGTTGCTGGGCAGCCTCAGCGCCCAAATTGCCAAACCAGCCTTGACCGACGTGACTGTTTTGGGGGGGACAACCGCGCACCTCTGCTGTTCTTACAGCTTTGGCGCAAATACCAACGTAACCCTGAGCGACAATTTATACCAGAACGACCTGCAAAGCGATGGCAAGTACAGCCCAGTCTTGTTCGCCTACGATGCAAACTCGCACGTCAAAGCCTATGCCTCGTTTTTGGATCAAAGCTATGACCCAAGCAGCCCCAACAAAACCTTGACCGTTGCCGAAAGCGATTGGAAAACCGATGTCGGCAGCGCCAACTTTGAGATCAGCAATGTCCCAGTCACCACAAACGCCTATGCGTTTTGCACCACCGTTCAGGGCTACCGCAAAGGTATTTTGATCAACTCGACCTGGAATCCGTGCGATGCCCGAAACACCAACGGCACAACCATCACCGTTGGACCTCGAGAATACCTGCCAAATATTTACGATCAACTCGAGTATCAAACCGGGTGGGCTGTGGGTGGCACGACCAAAGCGGGCGATCCGTACAGTGGTACTTCCCTCACCAAACGCAGCCCGAGTTTGGCTGCCACGATCAGCCTGAATGCTGTCAATGATTTTTTACCTCTGATTGACAATTTTGCCCTGTTAAACACCACCTCGGGTCGTCCCAC
>JANLWR010000577.1:0-1777 GCA_031364625.1 Deinococcales bacterium
GCCACCTCGAGCGAGGTCGGTTTGACATTAAACGTTTTTTGAAAATCGCTTGAGTCCATGATGAACGGTTGATTCCATTCGTAAAGCATTTCGACGGCTTCGCGCATAATTGGGTTGAACAAACCGAGCACGTTCAAAATAAATGCCCCAGCGACTTGGGTTTTGACTTTGCGACCCAGTTCGGCTTCGATCAATTTCACCAGTTGATTTTGCGTGACGGCTTCGGGGCTGGGAACGTGCCAAGCCCGACCAAAAACGGTAGGCTCGAGGGTGGCGTTGACCGTGCCAACCGTTGCCAGGGCGCGTCCAAAATCTGGGGCGTAAGTGAAGGTGTGTGGCTGATCTAACCGTCCGAGCAAGTTCATGGCTTTGTTTTGCAGCGCTGGTTTGAACAACAGATTTGCCATCACCTCATCTTCTGGCCCAAAGAAATTCGAGCCTCGCACCAATGCCGTGCGAACCCGTCCGTTTTGATGTGCCTCGAGTGCGCTGCGTGCCATTTCGGCGCGGATCAAGCCTTTTTTGGTATGGGCATTGTAGGCACTGGTTTCGCGCAAGCCTTGAGCGTTTGAAGCGCCGTACATGTACAAGTTTTCGCTAATCACCAGTTTGGCGTTGTGGCTGGCGGCAGCCTCGAGAATGCTGGTTTGCATTTTGGGGAAGTTGCCTGCCCACTGGTGGTAGGCGGGTTGCGCACATTGGTAAACGCTGGTCGCGCCTTGGGTGACACGGCGTGTGAACTCGAGGTCGTAGGCATCACCTTTTACGATTTCAATACTGCTTGGAAGGTTGCTGCTTTGACCACTGCGGTTGACCATTCGGACGCGGTATCCCAGGTTATGAAGTTCTAGCGCCGTTGATTTGCCGAGTGGTCCTGTGCCGAAGATTACGTGCAGTTCTTGGGTTGAGTCGTTCATGGCTTGCTCCTTCAGTCTTATCTAAACACTGCTTAATATCTGAACATTGATAAGATACACGGTTATCTAAACAATGTCAAGTTCTTGGCGGGCAGTCCAGACAAACTCGAGCAATCAAGCATCAATTCTCAGTCCCTCAACGAAAAAACTCGAGCAATCTTCTCAGAACAACCTTTTTAAATATCCCAATAACTTAATTTGCCAGCTATTTCAGGCTTCACCAATTGCGCAAATTTTTCCAACCCAGCCCGGTCGGGCGCTTCAAGGTGATACCTAAAATTCCAAAGATAATGCTGCACAATCCGCACGGGCAACTTCAAACGCACCGCCTCGAGTTCAGCGATTTCTGCCAGATGCCCGACACCAAAGCGCCTCGAGTTGCGCATTGCCGAAATCAGTTCTTGAGGCGGTGGATTGTCCGCCCTGGAAGCCCAAACCGCGAAGACAAACGGCATTCCAGTGTGCGCATACCAACTGTCGCTCAGGTCTGTCACTTGCACGCTTTTGCCGCTCGAGAATTGCCCAGTGCCCGGCAGCCGAAACATTTGGGTGGTCTCCGAAATTGGACCGCACAGGCGATACCACTCGACCAGCGCATCGTCACCAATCAGCAAAACAGCAGGATACGTCTCGAGCAAGGTTTCCAGGTTCGATTCGGCACGTTTTAGTTTGGCGTTTATTCCATCGAGTTTAAGCAGTGTCTCGAGCAACTTGACGCTGGTGGCGCTGTGGGTGGTGACACCAATCGTGCGCCCCTCGAGTTCCTGCCACGGCACGGTATGAAACAAATTCACACTGTAATAAAAGAATAAACTAAATCCAAAGAAAAGGCAAAACTAAAGAGCAGCCCCTAGCGCCGC
>JANLWR010000578.1:0-5980 GCA_031364625.1 Deinococcales bacterium
ATCCCAAATTTGGTGATTTTGTTACGCGAGTAGCAGGTGAAGCTTGGGGGCTGCCATTAATTGATCAAAAAACCAAAGCCTTGATTACCATTGCTGTTGATGTAGTCATGGCGCTCGAATTCAAACCCATGCGAGGCTCGAGCCGCGAACCAAGCACTGCTTTGCACCTTGGAAAGTTGGTCGAAAGCGCTCGAGTGGCAGTCACAGGATCGCTCGAGGACGATTTGGAAAGCCAGTCGGTTTTAAGTGAAATCATTCGGGTTGGCACGTCTGCTGGTGGCGCTCGAGCCAAAGCTGCAATTGCTTGGAATGCCAGTACCCAGGAAATTCGTGCGGGTCAATTTGAAGCACCAGCAGGCTTCGAGCATTGGTTACTCAAATTTGATGGTTTAAGCCAGAATCAGGGTTTTGGTCAAAGCCGTGATTTTGGGCGGGTTGAATACGCGTACTCGCTGATGGCAAAAGCGGCTGGTATTGAGATGAGCGAATGTCAGTTGCTCGAGGAAAACGGACGCGCCCATTTTATGACCAAACGCTTTGACCGCTTCTACCAACAAAAACACCATTTGCAAACCTTGTGTGCCATCAGCCACCTTGATTTCAACCAAATTGGCGCTCATGATTACGCGCAATATTTTCAAACCATTCAAAACCTTGGCTTGGGTTATCACGCGCTCGAGCAAGGTTTTAGGCGCATGGTGTTTAACATCATGGCAAGCAATTGTGACGATCACACCAAGAATTTCTCGTTTATGCTCGAGCAACACCAAACTTGGAAACTCGCACCCGCGTATGACCTGACCTTCTCGTATGATCCCGACAACAAATGGTTGCGACAACATTTGATGTCAGTCAATGGCGTGTATGACCGTATCAACAAAGACGATTGCTCACAAATTGCCGAGCGTTTTGCGATAGGTACTGCACCACGGGTACTTGAGGAAGTACGCGCCGTGCTCGAAAATTGGGAACGGTTCGCAAAGCAAGCGGGGGTGAGCAAAACCGAAATCAAACGCATTGGAACGCATCATGTGCTGCTCTAAACGCCACTTCAATTCCCTTCGCGCACGCGCACCAAATTCTCGAGCGTCACCCAGCCAAAAACTGGGTGACTTTTCATACACGTTTTGAATCTCGAGCTTGGCAAAATTTCCAAATCCCTGACAATTAAACTTTAATTGAATTCGCTTTTTCAATTGTTTAAATCCTTAAAAAACCTAAGCTTCACCCGAGTTGATTTGTACCGTTAAGCTCGGGCTTAAAACTGTTTTTAACACCAAAAGCCAGAAATCGATTCTTGATTGTCAGTTTTTAACAATCATTAAATTCATTGTAAGCTGTGTTTGACAGTATTTAGCCTGATGGTTTAAACTTTAAACGCTTTTGCAGTGAAACCGTTATTTTAAAACCATAAATTCGGAAGAAACAGCAATTGAAGGGAAGTGAAAAACCGCAAGCTTTTAAATTTTTTCTAAGCTCGCAAAAAACCGAACAGCAGAATCCCTCGAGCAAATCAGCCTCGAGCCTGTCATGTTCCACAACTCGAGCCGCGAAGCGCGGTTCAGCCGTTCCTCACAAGGTCGAGCGGCAATGTTCACACTCGAGGAGAGTGTTTTGATGCGTATTTTACTGATTGGTGCGGGTGGTGTCGGTGGTGCGTTTGCCGCGATTGTGGCGCGAAGAAAGTTTGCAACAACACTGATTGTTGCGGATGTGAATCTCGAGAAAGCCGAGGCGGTGGCGAGTCATGCGGCGAATGCGGGGGTCAATATTTTTGCCGAAACTGTGGATGCCAGCAGTCAGGAAAGCGTGGCAAACTTGGCGCGAAAGTACAAAGCGGATGCCATCGTGAATTTGTGTGCGCCCTTGTTCAACCCGCCAATTTTCGCGGCGGCGTTCGAGACGGGTTGCACGTACTTGGACACGGCTTGCAATCTCTCCGAACCGCACCCGACCGAGCCGTACTCAAAAATGGGTGTGACTTTGGGCGTCGATCAGTTTGCACAGCACCAGGCGTGGCATGAACGCGGCGTACTGGCGTTAACGGGCATGGGTGTCGAACCAGGCTTGAGCGACGTGTTTGCGCGTTTTGCCCAGGACTATTTATTCTCGAGCATTGACGAGATTGGCGTGCGTGACGGTAGCGATCTGGTGGTCGAAGGTTATGCGTTCGCGCCAACCTTTAACATCTGGACCACCATTGAAGAATGCCTCAATCCACCGATTTTGTTTGAGCGTGAACGCGGTTGGTTTACGTCTGAACCGTTCAGTGAACCCGAAATGTTTATGTTCCCAGGAGGCATTGGCGAGTTGCAATGCGTCAACGTCGAGCACGAGGAAGTCTTGTTTATTCCGCGTCATATCGATGTTGGTCGCGTAACCTTTAAGTACGGCTTGGGTGACGAGTTTATTGATGTTCTTAAAACCTTGCACAAACTGGGTTTGGATTCGACCAAGAAAATTAGGGTTGGCAATAGCGAGGTCAGCCCCAGGGATTTGGTGGCGGCAGCCCTGCCCGACCCTGCCAAACTTGGGGACAGAATGCACGGCAAAACCTGCGCTGGAACGTGGGTGAAAGGTGTTGGCAAAGACGGGCTAGCTCGAGAAACCTACCTGTATCACATTATCGACAATGCCACGACCATGCGCGAGTACGGCTGTCAGGCGGTGGTGTGGCAGACCGCGATGAACCCTGCGATAGCGCTCGAGTTGATCCATAACGGGTCTTGGCGCGGCGCGGGTGTCTTCTGCCCAGAGGCGTTTGATGCTGTGCCGTATTTGGATTTGCTGGCAGAATACGGCGTGCCGCACAAAGTCCAAGAACGAATCTCTGGTTTGGTCTTGCCGAATTCTGGGTTGAGTCAGCTTGAAGTGTTGCGAAGCTGAAATTATTCCAGTTCAAACAATTCAACACCGTACCGCTCGAGGACCGGGTCGCTGCGTTCGAGGGCGAACGTACCTTCAACCTCACGTTGCACCCGAATCAGTGCCAGCCCGTAGCAGCGTTCTGAAATGGCTCGCTCGAGGGAGTCCACTGGGAAACCCTCGAGCGAGCGCAAGAAGTGGCTGACGGCGTTCAAGTCCTGACCTTGAGCGATGCTTTGCAATCCATTTAGACGCTCAGTCAAAACAGCGTTTAAATCTGGCAGCTCGAGGTTTTCACCGTGCAAGATTTGACGCTCGAGTTTGCTGAGGGCTTGAGGCATGTGTAGTGTTTCAGCCACTAACGGTAACCGAAGGCAAAAATCGGATAAATAGGGTTGCATTCGTCTCGCCAATCGTTGCAGTCATCATGCCAACAGATTACAACTGTTGCACTCTTTGTGCTAACAAATTGCACAAGCCTAAATTGTTCTGCTGAGATCCTGTTCATGCCAGTTCGACAGGTGACACCGAGTGCGGTACGAGTCACTGGAGTCGTGCCAAGTGGAGGAAACTCATTTGTCGAATATGAGTCCCTATTTGGGTATTGGTTGCAAAACTGGGAGTGACCATCAATTTGGAGCAACCTTTTTCAATGGCATCTCGAGTATCGGTGCTGAGATGAGCATTCCAGCATCAAGTATCTGGTGGAAAATTGGCGATTCTGCGCGACTTTAAAATCGTTTGGTGAAAATTATTGCTTTTGCCAGTGTGGAAGACGTGATGGTTTCAGATCTTGAAACAAAAGCCATTGAACAAGTGTCTATCGCCGCTCTCGAGATCACCACAGATTCTAGATTGTCGCAAAAAAGCTTGGTCAAATTCCTGAGGAGGCTGGTGATTCTTCAAACGAGTCTGATGGCACAGTTGTTCATACAGGGGAGGTTACGCCTGAAGACTGGGCGCTGGCAAAATCACGTTTTGCCGCAATTGAACCACTTTTGAAGGCAGGTCATCAACGAAGTCAAATGGTCAAGGATAGGGCACATGAAATTGGAGTCCATTTCGCAACGTTGTATCGCTGGTTAACAACCTATGAACGTGATCCAGACCTATCTTCGCTGCTTCCTGTGAAGGCATATCGTTTGCCGATCACGAAACGTATCGATCCAGCAGTTAAAGCGATTGTTATGACTGCGATTCGGCAAGTGTATTTGAAAGAAAATGGAGCTTCAATGCGAGCTTTAAATCAAGAAATCAAAGAAAAATGCGAGACCGCTCAACTTCCTGCACCAAGCCGGTACACCGTTCGTCGTCGGTCACTTGAGGTGAGTTTGTATAATCGAACCAAAGTGCGTGAGGGTGACAATGCTGCACTTAAATTTGATACGGTGAAAGGATCGCTCCTTGGAGCAGAGTATCCTTGGGCTGTGGTTCAAATGGACCACTTGCTTTTGAATATTGAAGTGGTTGATGACGATGGATTGCCTGTGGGTAGACCATGGGTAACTCTTGCTATTGAGACGTTCAGTCGAATGATTCTGGGATATTCTCTGGGTTTTGAAAAACCCAGTTTGGTGCTGCTGGCTGGGAGTAATGCAGGGTTTGCGACGATCAACCGTCTGATTTCTCGAGCCTTCGAGCAGCCTGAAGAGTGCATCGGTTTGAATGACTTGCACGACGATCACAGCGATGTGTTGATCCTGACTGGAGGACGCGAGGCAAACTCCGAAACTTGCTCGAGGCTGGACAACCGCACACGGCGCTCGAGTGGCTGAAATCCCTCTCCGAACTCGCACCAAAACGGGTCTTCGTGGAAATCTCGAGCCACGGGCGTGAAGGCGAAGCACGAATGATCTCAAGGTTGCTGAGTTTAAGTCGCACCGCACAAATTCCTGCCGTCGTGACGAACGATGTGCGTTATGCCACGCCGTTTGACGCGGCACGTTAGGATGCCCTGATCCTGTCTCGCCAGCGCCTCACCGTCCATGACGATCACCCTGAACGCATTTGAAGCCGTATTTCATGCCTTGCCAACTCGTTTGGTTGCTGATGCTGACAGACGAAAAACTCTGCGATGAAGATCGCTTGATTCTCAGTCGTTTAAGTGATCGTTGTTTGGACATTTCAAAAGCACGAGTTTTAGCGCTCGAGTTTCAACGTTTGATGTTTGAAAAAGACGTTCAAGCGTTAAGTGCTTGGTTCACGACAATCAAGTCAAGTGGTTTACCAGATTTGGTTTCGTTTGCCACGTATTTAGACCGTGAACGAAAGCCGTTGGAAGCGGCAATCTTGGAAGTTTGGTCAAAGCGCGAACAGCCCGCCAGGTGCTGTCTTGTGAGCAAGAATGGGAGAACCGAAGGGCATGTAAATCGGTTGAAGTTAATTAAACGGCAAAGGTTTGGGCAGGCTGGTTTTGAATTGTTACGTAAGCGTGTGCTGCTCGCTTGATTCTGGCATTTTGGATTGCATCAAAATTGACGAACAACCAAAAGTCTAGCAGGTTCACAATAGCAATTCCCTGTACCGATAGATCGGTAAACGTGTTACCAACGTCAGGTGTTGGTGAGCGTTTGTGTTGCGGTCTTTATTTCATCTCCCATGGCGGTGCTTGCTGCCATTGCGCCTCGTAACCCATTCCAGGATGCGATGGAACATCGATCCATCCTTGCGCATTGACGCGAGGCTCTCGAGCAACCAGGTTCGTGTGAACCAAGGATTCGTAAAAACTGTTATTGCGCACGGCCATGCAAAGGTGCAAATGCTCGAGTGAGCCGCCGTGTACCTCGGCGCGAGGGTGGTATGCCTCGGCAAGATGCGCGACCCGTAAGGCTCCGGTCAATCCCGCTTTAAAAGTTGTGCTGGTACGAACGTGAGTGGCACAGCCCGAATTGATCCAGTCTGCCACAGTCCAATGTGCGCCCCCAGTCACCTCTGCAACCAGCAACGGAATGTCGAGTTCTTGACCGAGCCGACGGTAAGCATGAACGCTCGCTTCACGCATCGGTTTCTCGTACCAAAGGTAGTCGGCCTCTTAAATGGCTTTTCCCAGGTAGATCGCGTCGGGCAGGTCAAAGCCAGCGCTGCCGTCGTACATCAGTGGCACATCAGGTCCCAC
>JANLWR010000580.1:0-10683 GCA_031364625.1 Deinococcales bacterium
CAAGAATTGGCGCAACTCGAGCCGTACCGCATTGTTCAGGAGATGCTCTCGGACAACCTGGGCAGTTTCAGGCTCGAGGTCTTAAAAAGCCAGCTCGATCCGGTCTGGTTGCTCGAGGCGGCACGGGTTGTACCGAAGTTGGCAACGGGTAAAACGATTCATTCCAGCCTCAGTGATTTGCACGACCATCAACGCCTGCAAGCGTCACTGCTCGAGGTTTTTAAAACACTGTGCCGAATTCAACCGTTGGCGGTTTTTATTGACGACCTGCAATGGGCGGACGAAAACAGCCTGGAGTTGTTAAAAAACCTGGCAAGAATCCTTGAAAAACTGCCAATCCTGGTGGTGATCGGGACACGCATTGTTGCAAGCCAGGACGACAATCGGGTTTGGCGCTGCCTTGAGGCGCTGGATCATTACGCCTTGACCTTGCGATTGCAACTCGAGCCGCTGAAACGGGACAAAATCAAAGACATCGCGCAAAAAGCCTTGGGCATTCAGCTATTGCCAGAAATAGTGGCGCACCTCGAGCAAGTCTCGCAGGGCAATCCGTTGTTTGTGATCGAAACTTTAAAAGTCATGCTCGAGACAGGCATTGCGCTGCAAGCCCAAGAACTTTGGTTGAAGGGTTTACAAACCATGCCCTTGCCGGGCGGTTTGCGCGAGCTGATTGGGTCAAGGCTGTTGCGTTTAACACCGCCCTGTCGTGAACTGCTTCAGGTGGCGGCAACCATCGGGACGCGTTTTGAATTTGAATTGTTACAACAGATCATGCCCCTGCCGACACTCGAGTTGCTTGACCTGTTGGACAACTTGTTGCAAAGCGGTTTTCTGGTCGAGATCGAACCTGGCTTTGGTTTTAGCCATGACCAAATGCGGCAAACCGTGTACCAGCAACTTTCAAAATCTGACGCCGTTGCGCTTCATGGCAGGGTTCTGAACGCCCTTCAAAACCATTCGCCAGATGCGCCAGAGGTTTTGGCATTGCACGCCGAACAGGCTGGGCAGATCGAACAGGCAAAACGCTACCGCCTGCTGGCAGCCGAAAAATCCATTGGGCTTCACAGTTACCAGCAGGCTTTAACCGATCTGGAAGCCATCGGTCAACTGACCGACACCGACTTTGAGTCTGCTGAGCGAATACGTTTTCTCGAGGCGCGAATTCGTGCCGATGGTGCAAACAACCATTTTGAACGAATGCTGCAAGACATGACAGGCTTGGAATCCTTGCTCGAGCACCTGCCAAGCGAACGCTTGGAAGTCTTGTGCCGCCGCGCAAAAACCCTGGCAACCATTGGACGCACCCCCGAGGCGTTGGCGTTGATTGACCGAGCACAACTCGAGAACCTACACAATGATCCCTACGACCAAGTACAAGTATTGATTGCCAAAGGCGGAGTAATACTGGCAGGTGGTGGATCGTTTGACCTCGCGCTTGAACCTTTGATTCACGCAGTGCAACTTTGCAGTGATAACCACCATAACCTAAAGACTGAAGCCCACAGCCTTCTGGGACGTACCTATTCTCAACTCGCACGTTTTGACGAAGCACTTGAAGAATTTCAAAAGGCATTGCATCTGGCTAAACAGGATGGTGACCTGTACCGTGAGGCAGTCACGCTTGGCAGAATTGCCAGGTGTTATTGCAGCCAAGGTTATGATCGCCAAGCCATCCCAAGTTTAGAACGTGCGATAACCCTTACCCGAACGCTTGGTTTACGTTTCGAGGAAGTCAAAAACCTGACCAGCCTTGGTTTGATTGAGTACAAAATCGGTAACATTTTAGAAGGGATCACCATTTACGACCAGGCACTCGCATTGTCCAGAACTATTGGGGCAAAATCGTATGAAGCCTTAATCCTTGGTTCGACAGCATTCTTAAAATATTTGCACTGTGATGCAGAAAAAGCACGGCTTGAACTGCATTTGGCGCTCGAGATTCACCAAGAATTGAGTGACCGTGAGGGGCAAGGTTACATCCTTTCTCAACTTGGAGTGTTACACCACTGGGGAGGGCAATTAAAATACGCCAATCATTTTCTTGAGCAAGCCGTGGCGTTACTGGCACAGATCAAAGACTTGGTTGGTGAAATAAATGCCTCAATGTGGTTGATTGAAAATATGATATTTGAAGGGCGTTTTTCGGAAGCTCGAGACCTGGCAAATTACGGTATGGTTGGTTCAAAATCACATCATTTACCCAACCAAGAATTCCAATTTAAACGCTTGATTGCCAACATTGATTACTTAAACGCACAACCACAAGCTGCACTCCAAATGCTGCAAGATTGCCTTCCCAATTCTGGAGAAAATCAGGGGGTGGAAATTGATGGGTTTTACCGTTTTCATTTGCTGCACTATAAAATCTTGAACGCTTTGGATCAGCCCGCACATGCCTTAGAGGCACTGCAAAAAGCCAATCATTTTGCGCAAATCGAACTGCAAAGTTATCCGCCTTCCCAACGACCAGGTTGGCGCAAAGCCGTCCCTGTGGTCAACGAGATTTTAAGTTTGTTCGAGCAACACTTTGAACAGATCATCAGTGTCAGCCTGGCGTCCAAAGACGCCCCAAACGGCAGGGGTTTACTAGAGCACGAGTACCTCGAAATTCAGTGGCTGGTTCGCAGCGCCGCAGACGACCACATCTTAGACAAAACCAAACGCCGTCAACATCAACTCGAGCGCTTGTGTACCCAGGCACTCGAGCAGGGTGCATTGCCCACCGTCGAAGACCTGGCACAAGCCCTAAATGCAAGCGTTGCCACGATCAAACGCGACCTGGCGGCGCTACGGGTTGAAGGTATTTTTCTGAGCACACGCGGCACTCGAGCCTCTTCAAAAGCCACGGACGCAATTCCTTCGAGCTAAAAAACACCAGTCAAATTCGATGAGCCGAAAGTCAAAACCTTCGGCTCATTTTTTGGAGAGACTTCAAAAAGCGCGGTTTCATAAGCTTTGTTCAGCCAAGCAAATCACCCTGCTGGCGAACGGGAGGAAAAGCATGAAAACCTTGTTGCAAACCAAGATTGTTCTGAGTTGCTTGATCGGCGTTGTGAGCTTGAGTTCTTGTCCCCAAAACGGTGGATTGGGCGCTGGCTTAAGCGGTACATGGCAAGGCACGGTGCAGTTCGAGACCAGAATCATTCCAGGGCGCTACGTCATTCGGGAAAGCGGCGGCAAGCTCAGTGGCGATTATTCAAATTGCACTGAAGACTTTTCGCAATGCCAAGCGACTGGTGCGATAGTCGGAACTCGAGATCAAAACACGATCAGCTTTGTGATCAAGATTAACAACCAAGACGCTGCCGAATTTGGTGGAACCACCGACAGCACCCAGAAAATCATGGAAGGCACACTCCGCGATGCTGATGGTACAGGCACGTTGCGATTGGACAAAAAGTAAAACCCGAGCAGACGGTTTGGGTTGCCCCATCGTTCTCGACTCGAGAATCCTCGAGAGTTCAAGGAGGCTGTTATGAAAGCATTGTTCGTTCAAACCCTGGCAATTGGTCTTTTGGTCACAACCCTCGGCGCTTGCAACACCACTGGCGTCAGTGACGGTATCGATGCGGGCAACACGAAATCCTTGAAAAGCTTGTCTCCAACCTTGATGCAGCAATCGCTGCGGGTCTTCAAAGGCAACGGCGCGAGCGCCTTCCAAGCCGCCAAAGACGCCTTCAACCTGGCAAGCCGTCAGAGCGGGGTTGGCACTCGAGGACGCTTGTTTGCCCAGTCCGTAGACCTGATGGCTGGCGATGCCTGCACCGTGCCAAACGACAGCACCGACGCCGACCAAGACGGCTACCCAGCCAGCCTGAGTTACAGCTTTGATTGCAGCAAAAACGGTGACACTTTAACTGGCAAACTCGAGGTCAAAGACAGCGATGACAACAACCCCGAAAGTGGTTTTAGCTTAAAATTCAGCAATTTCAAGCTGGTCATGACCAGAGACGGCGTTGCTTCAACCATCACCTTCAACCTCGAAACGGTGACGGACAACAACAGCAACGGGTCATACTCTGCCAGTGAAAAGTACAACCTGGGCTTGAAATCGGGTAAGGACACCTATGCCCTGGAATTCTCGAGCAGCCTCTCGTACAAACCCGATGGTGACAGCGATTCTGACGATTTCGACAATGGCACGGTCAACTTCTCGACCACGCTCAACCTGACCGAAAATACCGCCAAAGAATCGTTCGGCGTGACGGGCAAAAACTTGCACCTCAACAATGCCTGCTCGAGCGACGATTTGATCGATGCTGGAACGCTCGAGCTGACTTCGGGTAAAGATGTTCTGAAGCTCGAGATTACCGGTTGCGGAACTGGCAATTGGACTTTGAACGGCAAACCAGCCGAGTCTTAAAGCGCTTGATTTAACCTGACCCTCGGTTGCCAAACCAATGGCAACCGAGGGTCACTTTGTACTGTTTGGTAACTCAATTTCTCAAGACTCGAGAATCGAATCGACTTGCGCCTCGAGATGCGATTTGGCGTGACGCAAACTGCTGTTGGTGCTGCGCCGCCAGCGTTCATCCGCCTCGAGGGCGGTTTGGGCATCGGATAAAAATGGCAGCATGGCTTCTCTGGCTGTACCACCGGGAATGCGGCGGGCGGCAATGAAGGCTTGTGGATCGAGGGCTAGCCTGACTTGAGCATCGGTGATCTCGAGTTGTTGTTCGGCAGCCTCAATCACCAATGACGCATTGACTTCACGGTAAGAAAGGTTTCTGGCATAAGCCAAATTCACCACTTTAGAGGTGATGTGATGCGCGGTGCGAAACGGTAATTTGAGTTCTGCAACCAAAAAATCAGCCAGCGCGGTGGCGGTCGTGAAATGCTCACCCGCCCGCTCGAGCATCAAAGGCGTGTTAAAGCCGCAAGTTTCGATCAAACTCGAGAGCAGATTAATGGCTTCGTCAAGTTCGGTGTAACTGCTTAACACTGGGTTTATCATGTGCTCGCCGACATCGTTGATGTCACCGTTGGGAACATTGCGAGACAGGCTGAGCACCGTCAATGCCGCCCCGTGCGCCCGAGCCAACTTGGCACGAATATGCTCGAGCACGACTGGGTTGCGTTTTTGCGGCATGATCGAAGAGATTTGCACGAACTGATCTGGCACGTGCAAAAAATTGACCTCGCGGGTGGACCAGGTTAACAGGTCAAAATTGAACCTCGAGAGGTTCGATTCGCAGGTCAACACGGCGTTCACACTCTCGAGCGCATGGTCTGAACTGCCAACCGCGTCGATGCCGTTGACGACCAAGCCTTCAAAACCCAGTAACTCGGCGCTTAAATCGCGGCGAATCGGAAAACCCGTGGTCGTCATGGCAGCCGCGCCGAGCGGACTGCGGTTGACCGTTCCAAACGCCATGTGAAACCGCCGCGCATCACGCTCGAGCATGGAGATAATACTGCCCAGATAATGCGCCAGGGTTGTCGGTTGCGCGGGTTGATTGTGGGTGTAACCGGGCATGATCGAATCCACATTCTCGAGCGCTCGGTCAATCAGTGCCCGCCGCAATTCTGCCAGCGCCTCGAGAATCCCCAGAATCGTTTCGCGCAAAACCATGCGAATCATGGCGGCGTCCAGATCGTTTCTCGAACGGGCAATTTGCAAATTGCCGCCCGCGTCCACGCCAGCCAGTTCGATCAGGCGCGATTCGACGGCGAAGTACAAATCTTCAAACCGTTCGGAATAGGCAAAAGACCTCGAGCCAGCCGCGTCAATGTCACGGAGTGCCGAGAGTAATTTCTGAGCCTGACTTCGCTCGAGCAAACCGCAAGTCTCGAGCATCACGGCATGGGCTTTGTTTGCCATCAACAGCGGTTTGAACAAATAACGTTTGGCTTGCGAAAAATTTGGACGCAAAACATGCGCCACGTAATCTTCGCTCCAACGCCTGGGGTCACTCACGCAACCATCTTACTCGAGTTCAACCTTTGACACCTGTCAGCACAACACCTTCAATGATTTGCTTTTGGAAGACCGCAAAGACCGCCAGCACCGGAATCACGGCGAGGCTCGAGGCTGCCATGATCAGATGCCATTGCCCGCCCGTCTCGCCCGAAAACAGCGCGATGCCGACGGGAAGCGTGCGCATTCCAGCGCTTTGAATGATAATCAGTGGCCACAAAAACGCGTTGTAATTGCCCAAAAACGTAAAAATTGCCAAAGCACTCAAGGCTGGGCGCACGAGTGGCAAGCCAACCCGCCAGAACAAGCCAAATTCGCTCAAGCCATCAATTCGTGCGGCATCAAAAAGTTCGTCGGGAATGCCTTCAAAAAAACCGCGCATCAAGAACACACCAAATGCCGAGATCAAACCGGGCAACGCTATCGCAAAATACGAGTCGCTAATGTGCAATTGCACCGCGCCGACAAACCACGGAATCACCAGCATTTCGGTTGGAATCATTAATGTGGAAAGAATCAAGACAAAAATAATTTCTTTGCCTGGAAATTTGAGTTTCGCCAAGGTGTACCCAACCAAAGAATCAAAAAATAAGACTGAAACCGTCGTACCTGCTGCCACCAAAATCGAATTGAGAAACCAGCGTAAAAAGCTGGTTCTCGAGATGACCTCAACGTAATTGTCTAAAGTCGGATGGGGCGGGAAAAAACCTGGTTGAAAGACATCTGAATAGGTTTTAAAACTTGTGGACAGCATCCAAAAAAATGGGAACGCGGTCAGCAGACTTCCCAAGATCAAGATCACATACAACCATGTTTGATTGCTCGAGGATTTCGGCTCGAGTTTGGCATTGACGGTTTGCATCAGTAATCCACCCGCCTTCGCAAAACACGCAGTTGAAAAACCGTAATCATTAAAATGATGGCAAACAGCACGACCGTAATTGCCGAGGCGCGACCCATTTTAAAATCTTGAAACGCGACCTTGTAAATATAAACTGCTACCGTCAGTGTGCTGTTTAGTGGTCCTCCCTGATCGCCAAAGTTGATGTTGACGACCTGGGCAAACAACTGTAAAAAACCCGTCGTACCGATGACCACGCTGAAGACGATGGTCGGGTTGAGAAGTGGCAGTTTGATGTAGCGAAACAATTGCCAGCCGCTCGCGCCGTCCAGACTTGCCGCCTCGAGATAGGTTCTGGGAATGGCTTCAAGCCCCGCCAGAAACAAGACAATCTGAAAGCCAAGTTGCTGCCAGACCACAAACGCCGCCACGCTCGGCAGGGCTTGATAGGGCGAGGCGAAAAACGGTTGATTGGGAAGCCCGAGCACCGTGAAGAGTTGATTGATCGGACCAAAATTTTGATTCAGGAAACTCTGCCAGACCCAGGCGCTAGCAACAATCGGTGTGACAAACGGCATGAAGTAAATTGCCCTGAACAAACCTTTGGCTTTGTTGATCCCTTGAAGCATTAAAGCCACTAAAATCCCTAAGACCAACTGCGCCGGCACACCGATGATGGTGTACAAGAGCGTGTTCAGCATCGCACGCCAGAACACGGCATCAGCGGCAATGTCTTGAAAGTTTTTAAGACCAATAAAAGGGTTGACCTCTCGAGATGGACGGTAATCGCGCAAACTTAAGAGCAAACTCGAGAAGGCTGGATAAAGGCGCACCAACAAAAAGAATGTCATCGGTACAAGCAAAAAGACGTACGCCCACAGTGCTTGGCGTTGCGCAAGACTTAATGGTTTTCGATGCGGTTTCTGGGTCATCACTCGAGGCTAAAGGATTTCACCAACGCATCGCAATCAGGCTCGATCTTGGCGCGTTGGCTGGAAAGGGCAGTGCAGGTGATGACAAATTTTTTGGATTTGGCGTTCACAAAATAAAAGGCTTGGAACAGCAGTTTTCCTTGTTGTTCATTTTGCAGCCCCATCTTGATGGCGTCTCCAGCATTGTTGGTTGAGGCTCGAGTTTCAAACAGAATTTTGAAGCTTTTAAAGACTTTCTTGAGCGAGTTTTTGCTGGCGGTCACATAGTCTGGAAGCGAACCTGCAAAGTCTTCAAAAATAAAATTAACATTTGGCGCAAAGCCCTGACTTGCTGGAGCCATCGCAAATTTGTGCTGGTATCCGGGTATGGTTTTTGAAACCCAACCCGCAGGCAACTGGTACGAAAAACCTCCTGCCTTCTCGAGCACACGGTTGCTTTGTGCCAATACCAATGAACCGAAGACCAACGTCAAAATCAAAAATCTCGAGTGACGCATTCACAACCTCCAGAATGAAATAAAACTCGAGGCGCAAAATCTGCGCCTCGAGACTCGGTTACTTTTTGAGTGTGACAAAATAATCGTCGTAAACTTTTTGCTCTGTGGCGGCGGCTTGCGCCAGCGCTTTGGCGGGGTCGGCTTTGGTCAACCAAACGCTGTCGGCGGCATCCCAAATGGCTTTGCGTTGGTCGGCTTCGTTGGCAAAGAAGGTCGCGTGGGCAAATGGCAACGTGGCGACAAAAGGTCCAAAAATCGGGTCTTTGCGTAATGCGGCGTCTGAAGCCAGTTTGGTGTTGGCTGGAATCTCGCCAACGTTTGCCAACCAATCGCGCTGAACTTTTTCGCTGGTCAGGTACTTTAAGAATTTCACGCCAGCCGCAAGTTTGTCGCCAGTCGCATTGCGGGTCAAACCGTGCACCCAGTACGATCCAAAGTTGCTGCGCAAACCGCCAGACGCTTTGACTGGAAGCTCGAAGACGCCCCAGTTAAACTTGGCGCCGTTGCGAATCGAACCGATGGCAAACGAACCGTCGATAATCATGCCTGCCCGACCCGCAATAAAGGCATCACGGTAGGCATTGGTCGAAGCTGGAAATAAATCTAAACCTCGAGCCGCCGCATTTGAAGTCACAAGACCCAAGTAAAACTTCCAAGCCTCGAGTCCGGCTTCGGAATTGTAGGTGATTTTCTTGAAGTCGGCGGTGTAGGGCTTACCACCCCATTGACGCACCAACACCTCGCGGAACAAGTGGTGGTCTTGCCCTTGCGGCGCGAGTGCCAGACCGGCAATCTGGATTTTACCCGCATCGGTTTTTTGAATTTTTTGCGCTGCGCTCGAGAGTTCTGACCAGGTTTTCGGGAGTTTGGTGATGCCTGCGGCTTTGAACAAGTCTTTGTTGTAAAAGACCGCCAAGGTGCGGACTGCCGTCGGTACAGCCCAGTATTTACCGTTGACTTTCGAGGCTGTCATTAACGGTCCAACGTTTGCCTCGAGCGACTTGGCTGAGAAATCTGACTCGGGCAGTTGGATCAAACCATTGCCCGCAAATTGTGGAACCCAACCGTAAAAAAGATTGACCACGTCAGGACCTTGACCTGCCGCCAAAGACGACTCAACTTTTTGAATGAAACCGTCATACGGAAAATTCTCTTGTTTGACTTCGATATCGGGGTTTGCCTTGTTAAAGTCCGCCATGATCGTGTTCATGATTTTGACTTTGGAATCGAACGCGTACTGCCAGTACGTGATTGAAACCTTGGCGGTCTGCGCCTGAGACGCCAGCAATGCCGTGAATCCGAATGCGGTAGCGATAGCCAGACCAACCTTCAATGATTTGCGCATACATCCCCCTTGTGATCTTGGGTGTTACCGCTTCAGTCTAACGCGGCTTTTCAAAATGAGGCTCGAATGTCAATTCTTGGCTTGATACACCGAATTTGTGGTGACCACCTTACGAGGTCGTTTAATGGTTTCAATTTTCGCAGGATTCTCGAGCGTGGTTTCAAAAACATTCCAAAGTTTTTGTTGCGCTTCGGGGTCGGTCGGTAGATTCGCAAAACGAAAATACGCCGCGCTGCCAGACTCGAGCACCACGGTTGGCGTGCCAAAGACAGCAATCTCGTCGGCGGCAGCGAGGTCTTTGGCGATTTCATGGCGACGGGCGTCCATGTCGGCAACATCGGCTTTGAATTGCTCAAGGTTCAAACCTGATTTTTGTGCCGCGCTCTCGAAAAGCTCTAAACCAAACTCGAGCTTCCCCTGATGTTTGGCTCGCATCAGTTCGAGGGCAAAATGCTGATGCTTGGCAGTCCCTTGGTGTTTTGCCGCCGCCAGCGCGACGAACGAATCCAAACTAACCCGTTGCACATCCGTCAACTCCTCGGGCGGCATTTCGGCAATTTTCCAGACGGGTTCGCCACGGTTTAAGACCGTGTTGGCGGCGTGGTTGCCCTGATGCAAACTGTAGGCTCGAGCCTCAAATTCGATGTTTAGGGCGTTTAAGAGTTCCAAGCCACGCCAAGCGAACGGACAGAGCGGATCAAAAAAAACGGTTTTCACGACTCGAGTTTACGCGCATGGTTGCGTGTGGACTGTAGGTTTTATGACACGGGTTAACTCGAGTATATCGGCAGAGAATAATGTAATACAAGTGTAATACTTTTATGCTACATTCAGTAATATGACCACAATTACTGCCCGACTCGAGCCAGAATTCACAAAATTTATAGCTGAATACCAACTCAATCATCAACTCGAGAATCGTACCGAAGTGATTCGGCAAGCTTTACGCGCACTTCAAACACTCGAACGCCGAGAAACCCTACGAAACGGTTACGCCCAAATGAAAGCCGAATTTGAAAACCAAAAAGATGACCCTTGGTTAGACAGTGATTTAAACGAAACGCTTAACGAGGCAAACCAATGAACTTTACACGAGGAGAAATTGTTCTCGTGAACTTTGACCCAGCCTTAGCAAGCGAAGCTGCCAAAAC
>JANLWR010000595.1:0-5306 GCA_031364625.1 Deinococcales bacterium
GAATACGATGTATGCCGCCGTGGCTGGGCGCGTGCGAGAGTTTATGTGCGGGGGCTGTGGCCGGATCGTCCTATAAGGCCACGCACCAAACGCCTAACCAAGAGGGCACCCGAGTGTTTCGTAACCATGCAGGATTTTGAGAAACTGGGCGCGTTTTACTTGGGCAAAAACTTTGACACCGTTGGCGGGAAATTAACCGATGACCTGATTTTGTACGACTCTAAAGATTTGACCACCCACGCCGTGATAATCGGCATGACCGGTTCGGGCAAAACAGGTTTGGGTATTGGGCTTCTGGAGGAAGCGCTGGTCGATAACATTCCCGTGATTGCCATTGATCCAAAAGGTGATCTGAGCAATTTACTGTTAAGTTTTCCGAACCTGTCTTCAGACGAATTTCGCCCGTGGGTCAACCTCGAGGAAGCCAACCGTCAAAACCTTGACCCTGACGCGTTCGCGGCGCAACAAGCCGAATTTTGGAAAAAAGGTTTAGCCGATTGGGGGCAAGACCCCAGCCGCATCAAGAAAATGCGTGACAGCATCGATTTTTCAATTTACACCCCAGGCTCGAGCGCCGGATTGCAAGTTTCGGTGCTGCGGTCTTTTGACGTGCCAGAACCAGCCGTGATGGGCGATTCAGACGCACTGCGAGAACGCATCCAAACCACGGTCACGGGCTTGCTGGGACTTCTCGATGCTGACTTCACCACATATGTGTTTCCCTCTTTCAAATGGCTCGCCATCATAACTGACTTCTTTAGATGGTGTTGGTGGTACTTTTCCAAATTTCGTCTTCCAATATGGCTCAAGACGAGTTTGTAGGTATTCGCCAAACAACCTGCATTGTTGAAATGGTCCTTTGTGTTGACCTTTCTCGATGCGATATACCAAGTGAGTTTGCGATAATTCTTTTTTTTGAAAACTTGGGGGAGTTAATAACATGCTCCCATTGAAGTCGGCATCCCGGGGAAACTCAGATTTACTCCCCCTGAAGGGGTCGCTGTCTTAATTTCAGACTAAACAGACGTTGTTACTCAATTTGAAGTCTCGAGCATCAAAAAAGCGTGAAGGGTTTCCCCTTCACGCCGTACCCTCGATTTTCTCGAGGTTTAGAAGTCCATACCGCCCATGCCGCCCATACCGCCGCCTGCGCCACCTTCGTGACCGCCGCCGCCTGGTGCTGCGCGTTCTGGCTTGTCGGCAATGACTGCCTCGGTGGTCAGAATAAGCGCACCGATGCTGGCTGCGTTCTGAAGCGCGGTGCGGGTCACCTTGGCAGGATCAACGATACCGAATTTCATCATGTCGCCGTATTCGCCCGTTTCGGCGTTGAAACCGAAGTTCTTGTTTTTGTTCTCGAGCACGGCGTTGACCACAACGCTGCCTTCAAAACCTGCGTTGATCGCAATTTGACGGGCTGGCTCTTCGAGCGCACGAACGATGATGCGAGCGCCTGTGGCTTCGTCACCCTCGAGTTTTCCGGCTGCTTTCTTGACGGCGGCAATGGCGCGTAACAGTGTTGTTCCGCCGCCTGGGACCATGCCCTCTTCGACGGCGGCGCGTGCGGTCGAGAGTGCGTCTTCGTAACGGTGCTTTTTTTCCTTCAGTTCGGTTTCGGTGGCTGCACCGACGCGAATCACGGCAACGCCACCCGCGAGTTTGGCGAGGCGTTCTTGGAGTTTTTCTTTGGCGTAATCGGAATCTGTACCCTCGAGTTCGCGTTTGATGGCGTTGACCCGGGCGTCAATTTCGTCTTTTTTGCCGCCACCATCAATGATGGTCGTGTCGTCTTTGGTGATGCGCACGCGTTTGGCATGTCCGAGCATACTCATGGTGGCATTCTCGAGTTTGTAACCCATCTCCTCGGAGATGACTTCGCCGCCAGTCACGGCTGCGATGTCTTTGAGCATTTCTTTGCGGCGGTCACCAAAGCCTGGGGCTTTGACGGCAGCGACTTTGACCGTGCCACGGAGCTTGTTGACCACCAGGGTTGCCAGGGCTTCGCCGTCGACATCTTCGGAGAGAATAAGGAGTGGTTTGCCGGTTTGCACGACTGGCTCGAGCACTGGCAAGAGTTCTTTGAGGTTGCTGATTTTCTTTTCGACAATCAGGATGTACGGGTCTTCGAGCACGGCTTCCATCACGTCGGTTTCGGTGATGAAGTACGGGCTGGAGTACCCCTTGTCAAACTGCATCCCTTCGACGACATCCACTTCAGTGTCGAGCGTCTTGCTCTCTTCGATGGTGATGACACCCTCTTTGCCAACGCGTTCCATGGCATCGGCGATTTGCTTGCCGATGGCTGGTTCGTTTGCCGAGATGCTGGCAACCTCTTCGATGCTTTTGCGGTCATTGACCGGAACACTAATTTCTTTGATGGCTTCGACGGCGGCTTCGACAGCCTTGTCGATACCGCGCTTGAGCGCCAGTGGGTTTGCGCCTGCAACGACGTTGCGCAAGCCTTCGCGGACGATTGCTTGACCCAAAACGGTGGCGGTGGTTGTGCCGTCGCCCGTGATGTCATTGGTCTTTGAAGCGATTTCGATCAACAATTTTGCGCCGATGTTCTCGATACGATCCTCGAGTTCGACCTCTTTGGCGACGGTCACACCGTCTTTGGTGATGGTAGGGCTGCCGAATTTCTTCTCGAGCACCACGTTGCGTCCCTTTGGTCCAAGGGTGACTTTTACAGCGTTTGCGACCGCGTTGACACCGCGCTCGAGGGCGCGACGTGCATTTTCATCGAATGTCAGGGTTTTTGCCATGATGTATTGCCTCCAAATGTGAGTGGTTGAATGATTGAGGGTTAAGCCTGAAGCGTTGCTCGAGGTTTAACCGATGACGGCGAGAATGTCACGTTCGGAAAGAATGGTGTAATCCACGCCTTCGACGTTAACTTCGGTGCCACCGTATTTGGCAAAGTACACCACGTCGCCGACCTTAACTTCGACGGCAACTTTGCTGCCGCTGTCCAAGGTACGACCCGATCCAACGGCGACGACTTTGCCGCGTTGGCTTTTTTCCTTGGCGGTGTCGGGAATGTACAACCCGCCTTTGGTCTTCTGTTCGGTGTCTTCGACAACTTCGATCACGATGCGGTCACCAAGGGGCTTTAATGCGTGCTTCGCCATAATTCCTCCTAAAAGAATATTGGTATTGGTTTTGGCAGTCTCGAGTCTCGAGTGCCAATTCGCTTCAGAGTATATCGGGTCTGTCAGCTTTGAGTCAAGATCATGCGCAGCAGATGTGAGTGTTATGTGCTCAAGTTGGAGGCTCGAGCGTATAACATTTTGACTTTACAAACATGGCTCGAGTTGAGTGTTAGCCCATGAAAATCTGCGTGAGCTTGGCAAGCACTTCGTCCATTTTGACAGTGTTAACGTTGCCAGCGCGGTACAGAATGCTGCTGGAATCTGCTGTAAAAAGTCGATTGGGGCGAATGTTGCTCACCTATCGCAAACCACCGTTTATAAAATCGGCGTCACTCAGCAAGATCGCATAGTTGTCTGACACAGCTTGGCTGGTAATTTGACAGAGGATCACATCGTTGCCCACGAGAGTCGCTACCACCAAAGCAGGGCGTTTTTTGACCGCGCTCAAATTGGATAACGGAAACGGCGCGACCACCACATCGCCTTTTACAAATGCGCCCATGCAGCATCCTCTTCTGCACGATCCCAATCCCGACTGAGGACATCCTGGGAAGCCAGCATGGTCGTTCGAGAATCTGTATCAGAATCTATCAACAGTTCAGTCAAGTCACGTTCGAGTAAATACGAAACGAAGTCGTACACAACGTTTAGTTTCTCGGGTGGGAGAAGTTGTAAACGCTTATCAATTTCGGAAATGGTTACTGCTTCCATGTTCAAACCTCCTTACATCTTCTCTCGAGCCTTACCAAGCCGGATTGAGTCTCCCCTTTTCGTCCCTAGCGTACGGCGTCCAAGCCAGCGCGAAGAGTTGCAAACTGACATCGGTGGCTTTGGGTTTAACCAAAATTTGCTCGAGTTGTTCGTTGACATCTACACCGTTCACCGCATCGAGTTCGGCTTGCAGTTGCGCTTGAAGCTCCGTCAATTGCGCTTGGACTGCCTCGACAGTATCGGCGGCTCGAGACACATCCTGACCCTCGCGGTAGGCTTTGCCTGCGGTTTTCATCGCGCCAGCCGCTTTGGACACCACATTGGTTTTGCGCCCTCCACCAAACAACGCACCCAGAATCCCCATGCCAACGTTGACCACCGTCTCGAGTTGCGCCTGTTTGGCTTGCGCGGCTTGCACTTCTTGCGCGGCGTGGGCTTTGCGAATCCGTTCCTCGAGCGTGTTGAACTTATTCTGGTAACTGGCTTTGATCTCTTCGGCTTGAGAGTCACGCAATTCTCGAGCCACGGTCTGAAGCCGAATTCTAAAATCTTGTTCGGTTTCGTCCAAGTTAGAGAGTGTTTTGAGTTTACTCGAGTACAACAGCGTTAAGGCTTGGTTTGTCTGCATCCATTTGCTGAAATCTTTGCCCCATTTATCAAAGTTTTTGGCGTTGCCCGCCGAGCTTGGCGCATCGGCAAATTCGGCGTTGTCCACTGGGTCATTCAGCAGTGAATTCACATCAATCTCGAGTTTGGTGGCTTCGTCCCAGGTGACAGGCACGGGATTGTCCGTGATTTCTGCCAGCAGTTGCACGGTTTTGCTCGAGTCAATCTTGTACTTGGCGCTGGCGTAACGAACGTCTGCCGCACCGAGCGCCATTGGGTAGTAAATGACCCCAGTTTCGGCGCTGGCGGGAATAAAAAATTGTTTGACCTGCGGGGGCAAAACGGGGCGGCTCGAGGTGGCTGGTTTGGCGGCTGGCGTACTCGGTGCGGAGGGCGCAGCAAGCGACCCAAGCCCGCTAGGTGCTGTAGTAGGGTCATGAAGCAGCGCCCCTACGGCTGCGCCCTTTTTGGCATTCATCAACGTTTTGATTTGGTCGTTGGTCATTGGACCCGCCAGGTAACTCATCGTCCAACGGGTTTGAAACGTAATTGGTCCCGATTCGTGGACGTTGTGCATCAAGAACACGCGCTTCCCGAGGCTCGAGAGTGTGCGGTTCAAATCTCCGCTCGCGCCAGTGCCTTGCAATGCCTCGAGCACGCGGGCTTTGTCGTTGTCGGTTTGCAACCTGCCGACAAACCACGTTCCAGCGTTGGAGAGTCCTTTGTAATCCAGATCGACTGGGTTTTGGGTGCTTAAGACCAACCCAAGCCCAAAAGCTCGAGCTTGCTTTAACAGCGTCAGCATCGGGGTTTTGCTGGGCGGATTGCCGTTTGGTG
>JANLWR010000660.1:0-2933 GCA_031364625.1 Deinococcales bacterium
CGCGTAAGCCCTGGTTAGGGGATCGGTGTTGGTGGCTAAAAACCCGATTGTGCCAGGACACCACAAAAGCGTTAAGCCGTACCAACGGGTGCGTTTGAACTGCCATGACATCAGTCCAAACAACACGCACGCCACCCAACCGATGGGGTGCAAACCCAGGGTTTGGGCTGCTGCGATTCCGCAAGCCATCACTGCCAGCGCATCGCCGAACTCGAGCCAAGGCATTTGGGTTAGTTTAGGTGGAAGCTGTGACACTCGAGTGACGAAAGTATTTTCAACGTATTTTGCTTTTCATTTCAATATGGGTCGCAAGTTCAAAGCAATATTGCCATGTCTGTATGAAGCGCCGAAAAACCTTTGTCAAAGGTCACAATTTTCCCTTTTTTCACGCGGCACAATTCGGCTAACCAAGCGCCCGTAATTTGCTTGCGTCCCTGAAGCCGAGTTGGGTCAACTTGCACGTATGACAGGTCGTCACCCCACCAAATATGGTTGGGATTTTCGGTTAAAACCAATATTTTCTCAAAAGCGGCTGTCACGCCGTCACTTGGGAAGTAAATCAGGTGCGTCCGCAGAAATCCGCCCTGGGTGATGGCACAGGTTGCAAATTTATTTTTCCCAAGTTTAGAGAACCATTCGTGCGCCCGTAAAAAATCATCAGTAGACCTTCGGCGTTTTAGTGCATACTTAAGGAATGTTAACCATTGAACGCCTCAAACGTAAACCCAAGCATTTCAAGTCCTTCACAGGTTTAACCCCCCAAGAATTTGACGTGCTCCTCCAAGCCGTACAACCCGAATACCTCGAGCAACAACGAACCCTCAAAACAATTCAAATTCGTCAACGAAAACCTGGTGGGGGTCGTCACTTCTTGACCATAAAATGCACCTGACGGGCATGGTCGCTTCTTGACCATAAAATGCACCTTCTTGATTCCAAGATGCACCTAACGGGCGGAATCGCTGACGGGCATGGTCGCTTCAAACGCAGCCTTGCTGAACGACTCTTAATGACTTTAATCTACTACCGTTTGCACCTGACCTACATCATGCTTGGTTACTTGTTTGACCTTGATGACAGCCGAGCAGGTGAAGAAATCCGAGAACGAATGCAACCCGTGCTACTCCAAGTTTTACCGACACCCATGCGAGATCGACTGTTTGACACGACTCAAACACAAGCAACCCAAAGTATGGGAACGATCAGCAATGCGTCTAAACGACCTCGAATTCGGACGCTTGAAGAACTCCTCGAGAAACATCCTGAGATCAAGGACGTGCTGATTGACGCGACCGAACAGGAAGTACCACGTCCTGAGGATAAGGGCAAACGACGAACTCGTTACAGTGGGAAGAAAAAGACGCATACGATCAAAACACAAGTTTTAACCACTAAGAAAGTCATTTTGCATCTTTCCGAAAGTATTGATGGCAGTGTCAATGACATGAGTTTACTCAGAGCCAGTGGTGTGATGCACAAATTCAATGACGGGATTAAAATTCAAGTTGATCGAGGGTATGAAGGCGTGGAGGTAGCGTATCCCGAGCAAGTGATTGAAAAGCCTGTTCGAGGGCAGAGGAATCATCGTGTGACGCTGCTGGGGAAGTTGTGGAATCAGATGGTGAGTAAGGAACGGATTGTGGTGGAGCATATGCTTTGTAAGTTGGAGAAGTTCAAGATTGTAGCGGGGTGTTATCGGGCGAGACTTGAGGGTTACGATGATTGCTTTGCTGTTGTGGCTGGGCTGGTGAATTACAAAAGCTTGGGTAAACTTACCTGGTGATGGGTAGTCGAAATAGGGTAATAAGCATTTGGGCAATTATCGATTTTTGTCGTGGTTATTCCGCCGAAGGTCTATTGGCTTTGTTGTGAAGTGCCACAAGAGCATTGGCATCAATCAAATAGCTCATTCGTCTTCTTCCAAGGCTTGCATCACCATTTCTCGAGTCACCCGAATTTTTGAACTGCTGACCAGAAGCCCATTTTTCAGGTGGGTTTGGGTTGGTTGCGTTTGACCAAAAAGCGCGTCCCGCAGTAAATGATTGATTAAAACACTCAAGGACACATTGTCGGCTTTGGCGAGTGATTTTGCCACGGCGTACAAATCGGGTTCAAGATTCACACTGAGTCTCATGGGTTCATTATGGTGCAATGGTGTCAAGGTGTAAAATTCGCAATCGAATATTGATCTCGAGTATCTCGATCCACTGACCTTCAATATGAGACAACATTCACCTGTTCGCGTTAGACTACGTTTGATGTTGGGTTGATCTCCCGCATGAAAACCCTGGGTGAAATTCCCAATTTGAAGGTAGCAATGACAGAAATCATTCTGGCGTCGGGCAGTCCACGCCGTAAAGAACTTTTAACCCGTTTGGGCGTCCAGTTTCGCGTTCGCAGCGCGGATGTGGACGAAAACAGCACCGAACCCGACCCGCAAACCCTGGTGCAATTCCTGGCGAACAAAAAAGCCCGAGCCGTTCAATCGCTCGAGCCAGATTGCGTCATTCTGGCAGCCGATACGGTGGTGGCGTTTGAAGGTCAAATCTTGCAAAAACCCGTCAGCAAGCTCGAGAATGCCGATTTTATTCGGACGCTCTCAAACAACTGGCATGAGGTTTTCACGGGCGTTTGCATCCTGACGCCAACCAATCAGGCGCTCGGTTTTGAACGCACCCGCGTGAAATTTCGTGACCTTTCAAAAGCAGAAATTCTGGGTTACGCCAGTTCCGGCGAAGGTTTGGACAAAGCGGGCGGTTACGGCATTCAGGAAATGGGCATGGCACTGGTCGAAAAAATCGAGGGCGACTTTTTTAACGTGGTTGGTTTACCCATCTCAAAAATGCTCGAATTGGCGCACAGCTTAAACCTCGAGTTGCTGCCTTGGGTGAATTCTGAAGTTGTGGGTGCTGATTGATGCGCTTGCGGCTCTG
>JANLWR010000661.1:0-10273 GCA_031364625.1 Deinococcales bacterium
GTGGATCGTAGTGATTGAATTTGATGCAATTACAAGAATGGGTCGTCACTCGCGCCACCCTCATCCCCAACCCTTCTCCCGCTCGCGGGAGAAGGGAGCTTTATTGGTTTCTCGAGAAATCAAAATACCTTGCTCTAAACACGCATTTGTATTGAGGCTTGAGGTAGTTAACGAACCTCAAAGCGTCAAATCTGAAACTCGAGCTGTGACAATCTCAAAATTGTTGTGACTGCCCGCAATACTCAAAATTGGTTGCTCGAGCTTGGTTAAACTTAGGTTGCTGCTGATGCTCGAGCGACCCTCAAACACCAGATCAAACAAGTTGCCAACCAGCATTGGGTTTAAGGCATAACGAATGTTCAGACGGTCTTGAATGCCGTGAATGATGCCTCGAGCCAACCATTCCTGCCCCTCGATTTTACGGGCGTCACCACTCCAAGCGCCATCCCAAAGAGCGGCGTTGGCGCTGGGTTGCACCACAATTTCAGCCCCGACCGAATCGGCTTTCTCGAGGGCGCGTTCAAAAAAACCGTCATAACAAATCAGGGTTGCAACATGACCCAAAGGCGTGACTGCCGCCGCAACATCCTCGAGCCGCCCTCGAGACAAGCCAACCAGTTTTTCCAGTCCCGCCGTGAGGTTCAGTTTTGGGCTGCGGGTCAGGATTTTGCCCGAAGGCGCAAACAAAAACGACACGTTTTGCACCCGACCAGCGGCAAGATGCAAACCCTTCGCCGCCTCGAGTTCGACAGCGGGCAGAAAGCTCGAGCCAGCCGAAATAAAAGCATTGGACTGTTTGGCGGCACGGGAGAAGGCATTGACAAAAACCTCGAATAAATGTGTTGCACGCGGCAAAATAAAACTCGAGGCTGAAAAATTTTGAAAGTGCAAACCAAACTTGAGTGCCTCGAGCCACGACTCACGCGCCAATTCGAGCGCCGCAGCCTGAACTTTGCTAGCCGTGACTTGGCGCTCGAGAAAAAAAAGAAGCGGCAAACCGATCAACTCGGGAAAAGCCACAAGTGCGGCTTCACCAGAATCTCGAGATTCTAATGCAAGTTTCACTTGCTCGAGAATCCAAGACTCAAACGCTTGACTTGAAACATAAGCGTCAAGCTCGAGTTTGCTTTGCACACAAGCCAAAAAAGCCATGCTCAGATTCTGGCACGAAAACGCGAAGCAAACAAAACATTCATCAAACAAACAGCCAAAACTCATCTGAACTGTTAGGCTTCAGACATGCGTTTACCCTTGATTGGATTGTTGGTTTTTGGATTTGTCTTCACGGCGTGTGCCCCTCGAGCCTTCGAGCGCAGCAATGTCAGCACGCAAAGCATTATCACCGATTTTCAAGCCGACCGTGGTGCGGGCAGCACGTACAAAATTGGCGAACCTGTTTCGTTTAATTTTAATGTCAATAAAAATGGTTTTGTGACCCTGGTGACCACCGATTCGGACACCAGCACCTACGAATTAGACCGCAACATCCCAGTCAAAAGTGGCAAAAATGTTTTGCCACCAAAAGGTGCAAATTTCTTTTACCGCATCAAACAACCCACAGGCACTCAAAGGGTTTATCTGATTTTTAGCGATACCGTCTCACGTGGTGTGAAGTTTGAAGGAAAGCTTCAGTCTGATGGTTTAGAGGCAAAAATCCAAGAGTTTTTAAATGCGGCTGGATCAAAAGCTCGAGATGTAACTGAATCAAGTTTTGAGGTGATAAACCCATGAATATGAAACTTGCCATTGTTTTTGGAATGCTTACCCTAGGCGCAATGTCATGCAATACCCCTGCGCCACCAGCCTTGGCTAAATGCACCACACCAGAGATGCAACCTCCCACCTCAGTAACCACCAACGCAGCCGTCGTTTTTAAAGCACAAGCAAAAACATTAGACAGTGCCTCCATTGATGGTTACGATGCCAATCGTGTTCTTGCTCAAGATAAAGGTGTTGTTGGCGGAGATTTTATTGTTAGTGATTGCAGTGAAGGCTTACTGCGACAAGTAACCAGCATATCAACCGCAAATGTTGGAGTTGATACGCGAGGAATTGAAAAAGTTTATTTGAACACCAGTGATGCCAGCCTTGAGGATGTTGTAACAAGCGGTGACTTAGGTTTGGATTATGGAGCTTTGGACTTCAATCAAGCCACTGTCCTCAGCGCCTTACCAGGGGTGCAAACTCGAGCGGTCAACGGTGCGCTGCCTTTTAAAGACACCGTGATACCAATTGGTAACGGAGCAACCCTGAAAGTATCTGGTTCGATCACCCAAACCCTGAATCCAAAATTCAACCTGAAATTCTCGAATGGATCACTGGAAAAACTCGAGATTGGACTTTCGGGCGGTTTTGGCGTTTCGATGATCGGTAAACTGACCGCCACCGCCAAAATTGCGGCATTGACAGCCGATTTTGAAAAAGAATTGGTTTCGTACAGATTCACCAGGGCTTTTCTGGTCGGCGTTGTACCAGTGGTGGTTGTGATCGAACCCAAATTGATTGTTGGGGCTGCCGCCAGTGCCAACGAACCACTGACGGTTACAGCCGGGATTTCACCAAATGTCAACCTCAATTTCAGCATCAAATACGACCGTGCCGCGACCAACAAATGGACGATTGTCGAACCCACCGCCAGTTTCTCGGCAAATCCAACCTTTGAGATCAGCACCCCGAGCGGCGCAAAAACCAAAGCCTACGCAAAACTGGCACTCAGCATGAAATTTTACGGGGTGGTAGGACCAGAAATTGAAACCAAACCCTTCTCGGTGCTGACCATTGTTCCAGGGCAAACCACCAAGATCAACACGGGCATCACACTTTCGGGAACGGTCAATGCAGGTTTTAAAGTGCTTGGCAAAAACTTGTCACTTTCAACCAGTTCGGTCAGTTCAAACGCACTCACCGCCAATTACAATTGTACCAGTGCCTCGTGCATTATTGCTGCTGCCAATCCACTTCCTGAAAACATGCGTTGAATCTCGAGCTTGGGAAAATACACATTTGTTGGACATAAAAAGCAGCAATTGTACTTGCTGCCCTCTCTTGACCATAAACTTGCACCTAACGGGCCTGGTCGCTCATCCCCGACCCGTCTTGCCCTTAAAGCAGCACCTGACGGGCTTGGGCGCTTCTCTCCAAGGAGAGAACGGAGTTTAATTTAGCCTTTGTTTGAGCAGTTAATCTCGAGAATCACTTTGTTTTTATGGCTCAAACAAAACCACGCTTTCGCCTTGACACACAACCTCGCCACGTTGGTTGCTGCACACGCAAGCCAGCACAAAAATGGGTTTATCTTCACGAATGCTCGAGATGGTCGCGGTTGCCGTGATGGTGTCATTAATAAAGGTCGGTGCGCGAAATTTCAGGCTCGAGGAAAGGTAAATGCTGCCCTGACCGGGCAGTTGATTGCCGATCACGTTCGAGATCAGACTCGAGACGAGCGCCCCGTGAGCGATACGCTGCCCAAACCTCGATTTTGCCGCGAATTCGGCGTCAAGATGCAAGGGGTTATGATCGCCTGAAATCTGGGCGAAGGCAATAATATCTGCCTCTGAAATGGTTTTGCTGACACTGGCGCTATCGCCAACTTTAAAATTGTGCATGATCCAGTTTAAACCTCGAGCGTCGCGCAAATGCTTGTTGTGGTAGATTGCGGCATGGCTGACATTCAAAAAGTCTCGAGTCGGGCGGATTTAAAACGATTTATCGAATACCCGTATCAACTCTATAAGAATCATCCCACTTGGGTTCCGCAGTTGCTTTGGCAAGAATGGGACGATTTGGATCAAGCCAGAAAGAAAAACCCGTTCTTCGAGCACGCCGTGGCAGATTACTTCCTGGCGCTCGAGGCTGGACGGGTCGTTGGACGGATTGCCGCGATTCATGACAAGAGTTACAACGAATTTCACAATGAAGCCGTGGTGTTGTTCGCCTGTTTTGAAGCCGAAAGTGCTGCCGTTTCCAAGATGTTGCTCGAGACGGTTGAAGCTTGGGGTAAAAGCAAGAATTTAAGTTTGGTCAAAGGTCCAAGCAAAGTCGCGCAAAACGACATGATGGGCGTGCTGGTCGAGAATTTTGACGACCCGCCTGTGGTCATGATGGTTTACAATCCGCCGACCTATGCGGGCTTTATTGAGGGTGCGGGTTACACCAAATCCGAGGACACGTTCGCTTGGCGCATGACCGTCGAGGGTGGATTGCCAGACCGTGTGGCACGAATTGCCGAACGGGTTAAACGCAACTTAAAAGTCAATATTCGGAAAGTGGGTTTGAGCAGCAAGAAAGCGTTGGCGGCAGAATTACCGATTTTGCGCGACATTTACAATGCCGCCTGGGATAAAAACTGGGGTTTTGTGCCCTGGACCGAACACGAAATCGAGCACCTCGCCTCGCAGCTTGGGCAGGTCGCCGACAAAGACCTTTGCCTGATCGCCGAGGTGGACGGCAAACCCGCCGCGTTCAGCATCACCCTGCCAGACATCAACGAAGCCATGAAAGGCACGGGCGGCAGGCTGTACGGTTTGGTGAAGCTTTTATTGACCAAACCCAAACGAATGCGCCTGGTGGCGCTCGGTATTTTCCCCGAATTTCAAGGACGCGGTTTGGACGCGCTGCTGTACGCCGAAACCTTCTGGCGAGGCAAGAGTAAATACAACGCCGGCGAGTTCGGTTGGACGCTCGAGAGCAACGATGCGATCAACAACGGCATGAAAGCTTTGGGGGCGCAACAATACAAGCGTTACCGCATTTTTCAAAAACGAATTTAAACTCTTAAAGCATTCAAAACCTCGAGCGCAATGCGTTTCGCCCCGCCAGGCAAACCCATGCGTTCGAGTCCTGCTTGTTTGACTTGCGCTCGAAAATCTTGATCTTGATGCGCGATTTTTACGGCTCGAGCCAAGAGTTCTGGATTGGCTTGCTCGAGCGTCAAACCAACACCCAAAAGGCGTTTCTGGGCTTTGGCAAAGCCCTCTAAATACTGTGGTCCTGTGGTCGGAAAACCAATCACGGGTTTACCAAGCCCAACCGCTTGTTCGTTGCCCGTGCCCGAAGTGCCAAGCACCACGCTGGCAGCCTGAAGCAACGCCGCAAAGCCATGCTCGAGGATTACAACTTCAATTCCAGAACTGTGCTTTGCCACTCGAGTCTCGTTGTCCACAATTTCCCCCGTTGTCCACACCCAACCTGTGGGTAACTCGAGGTTGCCTGAAAAGGCGGCGAACGTTTGAAATTCTGGTAGGAGTGCCGCTGTTTTGAGCATGATCGGCAGGCTGAACAAATAATCGTTGCGCGTTCCTGGCAGCAACGCCAGCACAGGACGACCATCGAGAATTGGTTGAAGCTCGAGTTCTGGGGTCAGCAAATCCATTATGATATTGCCGAAAAATTTTGCCTGGGGCACGCCAAGTTCGCGCAACCAAGCGGCGGAACGTTCATCGCGGGTAAAGACTTTTTCGACGCGTTTCATATAAAGCCGCTCGGGCAATACAAAACTGTCCACCGTCACTCGAGAACTGCGCTCGAGTTTGTCGGCTGCGTTCATGCCGTCCTGGTAATACCGACTGACCAGTGGTTGATACTGAAAGACCCGAGGCTTTGCCTCTTTAAAGGCAAAACTAAAAGTCACCCACAAAGCGTAGACATCACCAACGACCATCACCGCATCGGCTCTCGAGTTGCGAATTGCCCAGTGTTGTTCATGCGTTTTTTGGCGCATTCCATCCCGCCAATCTTTTAAGAAAAGCTCGAGACTGGTAAAGGTAAACCCGCCTGAAGGTGGATTCCAACGCGGTCCAAGTACGGGTATGCCAGCGTTTTCGTAAACATTGCCGCGCCCAACAATCGGCAGCGCTTCAATCTCGAGCTTGGGTTCTAACTCGAGCATGGTTTTGGCTAAATATGCCCCAATCGCATCTTCGCCATGACCGTTGCTGACAAACAAAATCTTCATTCCCGCGTCCAGGGTTCAAAGCCCGCCTCGAGAAAGTACAAGCCGTGCGAGGCAACGTTTTTACCGGCTTGAGCGCGGTCTTTGCTGGCGAGGACTTGCGCCACCTGACCCGACTCGAGCTTGCCCAAACCCACCTCGAGCAGCGTGCCGACAATGCCGCGCACCATGTGGCGCAAGAACGATTCGCCAACCACCTGAATTTCGATCAGTTGCTCATCGGTGCTGCGTCTGACTGGGATGCTGCGCACCTCGCACGAAAACACGGTGCGCACGGTCTGGCGCTCTTCCTGCGAGGCAAACGCCGCAAAATCGTGCTCACCCTCGAGATGCCGCGCCGCGTGACGCATCGGGGCAACCTCGAGCCGTTGCGGAACCCAAAGCGCACGATGCCGCTCGAGGGCGCTTTGGGTGCGGGCGTTCAGAATGCGGTAGCGGTAAGAGCGCCAAGCGCAAGAAAACCTCGAGTGAAAAAACTCTGGGGCTTCGGTGCAGGACAAAACGCGCACGTCTTCGGGCAATCTGGCGTTTAAGGCGCGGCGCATGTTTTCGGCAGGAATTTGATGCTGCACGTCCACATGCGCCACCATGCCAAAAGCGTGAACGCCCGTGTCGGTGCGCCCAGCCGCCATCGGACGCGTGCTGACCCCGAGCGGCTCGAGCGCCTTTTCAAGCACGCCCTGAACCGTGCGTTCGCCTTTGGCTTGCACCTGCCAACCCGCAAAATCTGTCCCATCCCACTCGAGCACAAGCTTCATTCGCCGCCAACCTTCGGGCAGCGCTGTGGGTTCTCGAGGTTCAAGATTCGTGTTCATTCGAGAATGGCATTCAAGGTGTCTAAAACTTCCTCGAGCAATTCATTGGAAACACGTTCAATAAATTTAAATCCTCGAGCTTGCCAATCCAGGGTTTTGACTTGATTGGCAAGAATCACGCCGACGGTTTTCAAACCACCCTGTAAAGGAATTTCAAAGGCGTAACCTTTGATTTGACTGGTGATTGGACAGGCGATCAGCATTTTGGTGACTTGATTGTACTTGCTGTTGGAGATCACCAACGCGGGACGTTTCCCTACTTGCTCATGACCTTGTTTTGAGTCAAAATCAATCCAAATAATGTCGCCACGTTCGGGAAATGCCTTCACCAAACCTCATTCCCGACGGCTTGACCCCAATCGATTTCCGAATGGATTTTTTCTGGTGTAATGCCTTGCAACAGTGTTTCCAGATTTTTTGTACTACGGCGTTTTGGTGCTGGTTTCAGTAGCAAGCCATGTTCGGTTAACTCGAGCGTCAATTGCGTACCCTCATGCAGCTCGAGCGTCTGGGCGAGGTCTTTGGGAATTCTGAGCGCCAGAGAGTTCCCCCATTTCTTGATTTCTCCGAGCATGGTCAACCCCCTTGGTAGATACATGATGATACCACCAATTTACAAAACTTCTTTGGGTTTACCGAAAATCATGCGCCCAAGGCTGGTCTGCGTGGCACTGATGACCGCCACCCGCACGGTACGACCCTTTAACGCCAAGCCATCATCGATCACGACCATCGTGCCATCCTCGAGAAACCCGACGCCTTGCCCTGGTTGCGAACCCTCTTTGACCACGGCGATGGTCAGCTCGTCGCCCGCGCCAAACCGTGGCTTTAAGGCTTCGGCGAGGGCATTCAGACTGAGGCAGGTCACGCCCTGCAAACCCGCCACCCTCGAGAGTCCAGTATCATTGGTCAGCACGCTCGCGCCGATCTCTTGGGCGGCACGAACCAGACGGTCATCGACCCCGCCGCCCGTGTCCTCAAATTCTCGAATCACCAACTCGAGTGCCCGATTGGCACGAAGTTTCTCGAGCACCTCCAAGCCGCGTCTGCCCTTGGCACGTTTTTGCGAATCGGTCTGATCGGCAAAATACTGCAATTCGCGCAGCACAAAACCAGGCACAATCAATGTCCCCTCCAGAAACCCCGACTGCGCCACCTCGAGAATCCGCCCGTCGATAATCACGCTGGTGTCGAGCAATTTTTGAATGCTCGGCGCAATCGTCGGCAGTTTTGCGACCATTTGATTGCGCGGCGCAAACTGTGTAAACGCATCACGATTCAAAACTGCCACTGTGACCAGAAAAACCTCGAGCAAGGCGGTAATAAGAAGTTGAAAGTACCAAGCATAGCCGGGGATATTAGAGAGCAAATTGTTTAAAAGCACGCTGATCAATAACGCCGCGATGGTGGCGATGGTTGCCGCCAGCACGGTTTGCGGTGGCATGGTAAGGAGTGTGTTGGCAATACTCGCCACCTTTTCACGCAAAATGTTGGTCAGGCGATTGGTCAGCAAACTGGTGATCAATGCCCCCAAAATGGCAATGTAAGTTTGGTTTAAACTATCACTGACAAGCCTCTGGGCAATTAAATAGCCAATCAATGCGCCAAGTGCCACAAGCACAAAACGAATCAAACCGCGCAAGGGATCAAAGCCCTCTAAACCAGTTTTCATGCCTGTCCCCATAAGAAACGCACGGCTTCTTGAACGCTTTGTACACCCTGGTTTTTACCGCCCTGAACGCCTGGCGGCATGACAAGACGCGTTAAACCCACCCGACTGGCTTCGCTGGAACGCCTGGCAGGTTGCGTGACGCTGCGCACCTCGCCCGCCAGTCCAACCTCGCCAAATACCGCCACGCCTTCGGGAACTGGTTTCATCATGACGGCACTGTACACCGCCAGGGCAATTGCCAAATCCAAACCAGGGTCAGAAAGTCGCATCCCACCCGCCAAATTGACGTAAACATCCAAACCGCCCAGGGAGAGCTGCAAGCGACGCTCGAGCACCGCCAGCACGACATCGACCCGGCGAGCATCCAAACCCACCGCCACGCGCTTTGGTGCAGGATAAGGGGTCTTGGCAGCAAGCGCCTGCACCTCCAAGAGCAACGGGCGCTGACCGTCCATGGTGGCTGCCACAATGCTGCCAGGCACACCCACGGGGCGCTCTGCCAGAAAAGCCGCGCTCGGGTTATCGACCGCTTTTAAACCGTGCTCGAGCATGTCGAACACGCCCAGTTCGCCAACGCTGCCAAAACGATTTTTAACGCTTCGGAGCAACCGGTAATGCCCGACCGACTCGAGCATCAAGACCGCATCGACGATGTGCTCCATGACCTTGGGACCCGCCACGTTGCCGTCCTTGGTGACATGCCCGACCAGCACCATCGCCGCACCTGTCTCTTTGGCGGCTCGAGTTAACCGCGCCGTGGATTCGCGCACCTGCGCCACCCCGCCAGGCGAACCGCCATCATCGGTTTGCACCGTCTGAATCGAATCCACAATCACCAGCTTGGGTCGTTCCAACTCGAGCAGCGCCGTGATGCCATCGGCATGAACGTCGCGGGTCATGAGGATATCGCCCTTCACACCCAAACGATCTGCCCGCAAACGCACCTGCTCGAGCGATTCCTCGCCGGCGACGTACAAGACTTTTTCGCCCAATAATGCCAGATGGTCGGCAACTTGCAGCAAGAGCGTGCTTTTGCCAATGCCAGGTTCGCCACCCAACAAGACCACGCCGCCAGCCACCCAACCGCCGCCAAGCACACGGTCTAACTCGCCAATGCCCGAACTGCTGCGCGGCTCTTCAGAACTTTTGACGCTCGAGAGACGCGTGACGGCGCTGCTTGGTACACTGCTGCGAGCGCCAAAACCTGAAGCGCTTTTGCTGCTCGGTGCGCTGTGAATCTCTTCAAACGAATTCCAAGCCGAGCACGACGGGCAACGCCCCATACTTTTGGCGGTGGTATACCCACAAGAATTGCATTTGAATTGCACCAAAACTTTTGCCACGTTTGACTCCTGCCCTCTATTCTAAAGGGTCAAGGTCTTTTTGAGCGGGACACCATCACAGTTTGAAGCTCAAAGCTTTTCTCTAAGCCATCATGCCATTCTCGAGATTCGCTTTAACCCTTAAACTCGAGGCTCATGAACACTGTCGTCAAACCCCCTAAAGTTCAAATTCCGCTGCGCCAGTATTTTGGGCTGCTCGAGGAATACTTAAAGCCGCAGCGTGCAAGCGTGATTTTCATGGGTGTGTGTTTACTTTTCAGTGTCGGCTTACAACTTTTAAACCCGCAGATTGTCAGGTTTTTTATGGATACCGCCCAACGCGGCGGCGCACAATCAGACTTGGTTAAAGCCGCCGCCGTGTTTATCGGCGCGTCTTTTTTTCAGCAGGTTTTGAACGTGGCTGCAACCTATTTCAGTACCCGTGTCGGTTGGACGGCAACCAACGCGCTTCGGGCGAATCTGGCAGAGCACTGCTTAAAACTTGATCTCTCAT
>JANLWR010000665.1:0-8355 GCA_031364625.1 Deinococcales bacterium
TCGAGAAAGCCCGCCTCGTCGTTGGGCGCATGATCGCCGAGTATGCCAAACCAGACCAGAGCATCATCAAGATCAACGTCGGTTACACCACCCGCACCTACCGCCGTAAACCAAACGACCTGGGCGGTGATCTGGCGGCGATTCTGGTGCCCAAAGCCCCAGTGCAAAAACAGGCTGGGGTGCTGCTGGCAATGGAGGGTGAGCGTTGGATGCTGACCGTGGCTGGCACACTCGGCGATCATGCGCCCAACGACGAGGCGGGCTTTCTCGAGGCAATCAAAAACCTGCCCGCACCAGACATTTACAACGTCATCAAGAATGCCGAACCACTCTCGAGCATCGTCAGTTTTAAGTACCCGCACAATCAACGCCGCCATTATGAAAAACTAAAAAGTTTCCCCGAAGGCTTTCTGGTCTTTGGTGATGCGCTGTGCAGCTTCAACCCAATTTACGGGCAGGGCATGACCGTTGCCGCACTCGAGGCGCTGGCGTTACTCGAGGAAAGCCGTGCTGATTTGGATGGACTCGCAAAACGTTTTTTTGCCAGGGCTGCGACCATTATTCAAACCCCATGGACGATAGCCGTCGGCGAGGACTTGCGTTACCCAGAAGTGGAAGCCCCGCGCAGTTTGGGGGTGAAATTCATCAACTGGTATATCGGCAAGGTACATCTTGCCTCTCGGACAGACAGCGTGGTTTGTAACGCCTTCCACAAGGTTTCCAACCTGCTCGAGCCACCACCGAGTTTGTTCGCGCCAAAGATTGTGGCTCGGGTGATTCGTGCCAATTTGAGTCAAGCCAAACCGCAAGCCAGCACGTTACAAGCCGCTCGAGCTTCAAACTAAGCCCCCAAATTCTTGAGTGAAGAAAGGAAATCTGATGAAAAAACTTGTTCTGATTACCCTGATTGCCGCGCTCGGTCTGCTGGTCTCGAGCCGCGCCCAGCAAAACCCCAACGCCCTGCCCGCAGGCGAGTACGCCTGGACGATTGACCTGCGCTGCGTGACCGAAGAACTCTGCAAAGCCGCATTCGGGGGCGAATCCCCGATTCCAGCTTGGTGGGAGAGCTTTAGCTTTATTGGTCACATCAATTCCGACGGCAACACCATGACTTACGCTGGTGCGGATGTCTTTCGTGGTCATGCTGGCGCTGGGGCAGAGGGAGCTTGTGATGCACCCTTCGAGACACCCTTTTCGGGCATTTGCATTTACGGCGAGCGGGGTGAAGCCTTCATCAAAACATCTGCGCTGCCCTCACCAGTTCTGAACGGCAAACCCACCATCTGGATCAAAAATGCCCTGCTCTACAGCCCACGCTCGAGCGGCGAGAATTACGTCACACCCTGCCCTTGTGGTTCTGAAGGTGAGGACGAACAGACGCCCACCACTCCTGGAACGTACACGACCAAAGATTTTTTTGGTGGCAAGAAACCCGTTGGTGTAAGTCTTAACGTCCAACTCGTGAAGCTGCCTTGAAGTCAATAAGTCCCGAACCAAAAGCCCTCTTGCCAGACTCGAGGTACACCTCGAGCGAAAGGAAGCCTCATGTACGCCGCCATTCGTCAAGGAAAACTGAAACCAAACACGCTCGAGGAAGTCATGAAGTGCGTTAAGAGCGAAGCACTGCCGATCTTGCGTTCGATCAAAGGATTTCAGACCTATCACTGGGTACTCGGTGAGGACAATTCAGTCACGATCATCACCATGTTCGACAATCCCGAGGCAGCCAATACCTCTCAAGAACTGTTGCTGCCCTGGATTCGACAACACCTCGTCCCGTTCCTCGAGACCATGCCAACCGCAATGACAGGTCGTGTGGTGCTGCAAGAAATAGCTTCAGCCTGAGGTCAATATGAACCAAGTCGAGCAGAACAAAACTGTGGTGCGCCAACTCTTTGACGCTTGGAATGCGTCTGAGATCGAAGCCGCCAGTCAATGGATTGACCCCGAATGCAACGGTGGTGGCTCTGAAGGTTTCAAACGCGAACTTCAAGGCTTTCTGAATGCCTTCCCCGACCTTCAGATCACGCTCGAGGACATTCTGGCTGAAGGCAACCGGGTTGCCAGCCGCATGACGATGAGCGGCACGCATCAAGGCACGCTCTTTGGTGTGCCCGCAACGGGCAGAAGTGCCGTGATGAAAGCCAACCACATTTTTGTGCTCGAGCACCAAAAAATCGTGCAACGTCACGGGCAGATGGATCGGCTCGAACTGATGACCCAACTTGGCATGAAACTTGTACCAGACCAAGTTTGAAAAGCAAGCCGCAAACTTGGCAAGCATCTCAGGTGGGGTGCAAGCCCAAACCCTCCCCGATCAATAGGCTCGAGATTTGCTTGAGCAAAAGGAATAATCATGAACAACGTTCAAATCGCACAAGAAATTTATCAACGCTTTGGTCAGGGCAACATCCCAGGTGTGCTCGAGTTGCTTGATCCAGAAGTGGATTGGATTTGGTACGGACCTTCCAGTATTCCGTGGGCAGGTTCGCATCGCGGTCGGGAAGCAATGATCAGCTTCTTTACCAAAATTGGTAAAAACGTTCAGGTCGAAGCTTATGAACCTCGTGAATTCCTAGCAGGCGAAAATGGTGTGGTCACTGTCTTGGGTTGGCAACGCGTGCGGGTTTTGGCAACCAACAAAACTTGGGAAACGCATTGGTGTCACGTTTGGATTGCCAAGAACGGCTTGATGGCTCGAGTCCGCGAATATTACGACACCGTACCTATGATGGCAGCATTTCAACCTTAAACCCAATCAAGAAGCTCGCGCAAAGAAATAAATCATGAACAATCTTGAACGCTTACGCAAAGCCCACGAAGCCTTCAGCGCCCACGATGCAGCCAATGCCGCTCGTGTTGGGTCTTGGTGGATCAAATGGTTTTGATACAACAAATCGCTGTAATTCCAAGCGCTTAAAGCTCGAGTTTCAAAAATCTTTCAATCTTGCGCTGGCTCGAACCACGAGCGCAAGGTCAATCCACACAGGCTCGAGGAGGTATTTATGAACCGTCGTGACATGCTCAAACTTGGACTTTCAACCGCCGCCAGCGGTCTAATTCTGCCCGCACTGCCGAGCCTGTTCTCGAGCGCCAGGGCGCAAGGCACGCCCACCTCAGCGTTTGGCAGCCACCGAGCCACCGAAAACAGCGTGTATTACAACGGAACGGTTTTCAGTTTTCTGGCGGATTCAAAAGCCACGGGCGGTCTTTACGCGATGTACGAGGTGTTTGCCCGTCAGGGACTCGAGCCGCCGCCGCACACGCACACCCGCGAAGATGAAATTTTTTACATTCTCGAGGGCGAAGCCACGTTTTTCAGTGGAGACGTTGTGACCCAAGCCCAACCGGGCGATCATGTCTTTCAACCACGCGGTGAATTGCACGGTTTTAAACTCAAAACACCGACCGCTCGAGCCATCATCATGGTCACGCCAGGCGGTTTGGAGAACGCCTTCAAAACTCGAGGCACACCCGCAACCTCGCTCGAGTTGCCCGCACCGCCCGCACCACCCACGCCAGATCAAATCGCCGCCACCGTCAAGTTTTTTGCCGAGCAGTACGGCGTGATTTACGCCCCACCAAAATAACCCTCAAGACTCGAGGTTGCTCGAGATTCACCAATCAAGGAGAAAGCTATGGCATACCTGTTCGTGAAACACAGCATCAAAGATTTCAACCTCTGGCGAACGGTTTACGACTCGATGGCAGACACCAAACGCGCCGCCGGCTGGCTCTCGGGGCGTGTCATGCGCGACAGTCAAAACCCAAATCAAGTCGTGACGCTCGAGGAATACACCACGCTCGAGGCTGCCAAAAATTGGGCAGAAAACCCAGGCTTGCGTGTGGCTTTTGGACACGCAGGCGTGAATGGTACACCCGAAATCAGCTTTCTCGAGAGCATCGTTTAAATATCAACCAAGGAGACAATCATGTCCGCAGAAGTCAACAAAGCCGTTGTTCGCCGCATGAACCTCGAATTCATTCAGGGTCGTAAGCCCGAGGTTGCCTCTGAAATCCTGGCTGACACGTTTATCAATCACACCCCAGTCCCCGGTTTGCCTGAAGGCAAAGAAGGTGTGTTCGCATTCTTCAGGGTCATGTGGAACGCTTTTCCCGACATGACCGTCGAGATTTTCGATCAGGTCGCAGAAGGGGATACGGTTACAACCCGCAAAGCCTTTCATGGCACGCACCAGGGCGACTTTATGGGCATTCCAGCGACCAATAAACGTGTTCAGATCAATGTGATTGACATCATTCGGCTCGAGGATAGTCGTTTTGTCGAGCATTGGGCGATCATGGATCAAATGGGTTTGATGCAGCAACTGGGTGTCATTCCCGCCCAGGGTTGACACCGTTCGTTCAGCGCAATTAAAAATCTTGCAGCCAGGAGGAATTTATGTCAGTTGAAACAAACAAGCTGATTCTCGAGAAATTCAATGGCGTGATGGCTCAGTTCTGGCAAACCGGCGATGCCAAGGTGTTCGATGAGGTCATTGCCGAGAACTGCGTTCTTCACCAACCTGGATTTCCAGCCAACCGTGAAGGTTTTAAACAAGTCTTGCCCGCTTTCAGAACAGCCTTTCCCGATTTTCGGGTGCTCGAGTTCGAAACCTTTGGTGAAGGGGAACAAATCGCGGATCGCGTCGTCTGGGCAGCCACCCACACTGGCGAGCTGATGGGCATTCCAGCCACAGGTAAGACGATCACCGTTCAGGAAATGCACATTCGGCGTTTTGCCAACGGCAAAATTGTTGAACACTGGGGACAATGGGATCAAATGGGTTTGATGCAGCAACTTGGCGCGATTCCGATGTCATAAAACCCAAGCCTCAAGGATTCAGCCCTCGATCAAGATCAAAACCCATTCGAGCCATCAAGGAGATCATCATGAACCAGAATGCCAGCAGTATTTTCTTTGAACGTTACGCCGACCATCACGATATTGAAGGGGCAGTCACTTCGTTTGCCAGCGATGCCTTGATTCACTTCAACACCTACCCAACCATGAACATTGATGCCTACAAACAACTGGGTGCAGTTTTCCTGACGGGCTTTCCTGACCTGAAGGCGAAGGTTGAAGAACAGATTATCTCGGGCGACACGATTATCACTCGAGCCTTTTGGAGCGGCACGCACGCAGGAACGTTCAACGGGATTCCCGCCACGGGCAAAACCTACCGAGCGCCAGGGATTGTGATTGACCGCATCAAAGATGGTAAAATTGTCGAACGTCACAGCGTTGATGATCTGCTGGGACTGATGCAGCAACTCGGCGTTATCCCAATGCCCTAAATTGATGATCTGCCAATAAACGTCCATGATATCTATCCGTCTCGAGGACTTTTAAGGAACAACATGAACACCAGCCCAGTTTCGCAACGTTTTGCCCAGCAAATCGAACAGACCGAAATTCAAGCCTGGCTTGACCTGTACGCCGCCATGCCCACCAGTTTTGCCAAGGAATTCAATGCCGAAATCCTCGAGCTTGGACAGATCACACTGACCCGTTGTCCTGGGATTGCCTTTGGCGAATTCAACCGCGTCATAGGTTTGGGAGTCTTTGAACCCGCCACGGAATTAGACCTCGAGCATGTTTTTAACAAATACCGTGAGGTTGGCGTCAAACGTTTCCTGATTCATCACATCCCAGCCTGTCAACCAACGGTTTTGACAGACTGGCTCGAGGATTATCAACCCGCAGTTAGAGCTGGTTGGGAACGAATCGTGCGCGAAGGTTCGCCGCTCGAGGCTAGCCCAGACGACCCCGCCATTGAACGGATCACGAGCAGCAACGCGCACGAATGGGCAGACTTTATTGATACCGCCTATCACATGCCGACCAAACCTTGGCTGCTCGAGTTGGTGGGTCGTAGCGGCTGGCATCATTATTTGCTGCGCGAAGATGCCAAGGTGGTGGCGGTGCGTTCAATGTGCATCAACCCTGACGGCACGGTCTGGTTTGGGATTGAAGCCCCCGTGCCTGGGATCATGGCTCCAAGTTTTGCCGTGGATGCCCGTTTGTGCCAAACAATGCTGCGTGATGGTCTCGAGTTGGGCGCGAAATTGTTCGTTGCAGACATTGAAAAGCCCAGTTCCCAAATGGATACGCCTGCCTATGCCGACTTTGCACGCTTGGGATTTACCAGACCGTACTTTAGAACCAATTACGTGTTCGCGCTGTAAAAACTCAGTAAAACCAAAAACCCCGTTTCTCGAGATAGAGAAACGGGGTTTAAATTTACTTACGCTTTAGTTTAGTAACGCTTGCGTTGTGGCTTGTACGGTCCACGGTTGGCATCTCGAGGAGCGCCACCTTCACGCGGTGCGCCGCCAGAGCTTTGAGATGTGCTGGTGCTCGAGTTGGAATCACGGTTGCCACGGTATCCGCCACGACTTCCACCGCTTTGATAACCGCCTTCCCTTGGACGACGGTCATTTAAACCACGGTCTTGGTAGGCACGGTCATTGCGCGGCGCGAGGTCAATCAATTCGGGCAGGGTTTCGGCGCGTTCGATTTCGATTTGACCCTCGAGCGGATTTTGCGCCAAGAGCGCTTCGACTGAACTGGTTGGCACGTCGGCAGCCACGCCATCTTTGAACGGTTTGATCTTGCCCAGGGCTTTGGAAGGCAGGTTCATGACTTGCGCCAAGACCGCCACAGCCCGTGGAATGCCCAAACGCGGCGCACGCAACAACACGGTGGTCATGCCCTCTTCGCCGGTGATAAGGCTGGCTGGCTTCGGCGCTTGGTGAATACCCGCAATCCAAGCCAAAGCGCGAGCCAAAGCGTCAACGTCAAACTCTTCAGCCAATGCTTCAGCCTCGGCACGGAATTGCGCGATTACGGCTTCAGGCACGCTGCGCACCACTTTTGCGGCGTTCTTGGCGGCGCTCGCCTGAACCTCGGTTGGCTTCGGTGGGTCTTTACGCTCGAAGAACACGCCCGCCTCATGCTCGAGGGTCTTTAACTGGCGTTGTTCGCGGTCTGTGTACAAGACCACAGCCGTACCCGAACGCCCAGCCCGACCGGTACGACCCGAACGGTGCACGTAAGCCTCGGAATCGTTGGGGAAGTGATGCTGGACAACCAACTCGACATCGGGAATATCGATGCCTCGGGCAGCCACATCCGTCGCCACCAACACTCGAGTGCGACCCGCACGGAAACCCTCGAGCGCCCGTTCGCGTTGGCTTTGCGCCAAATCACCATGAATCGCTTCGGCTTCCAGACCACGGTGAATCAACTCGAGCGCCAATTCGTCGCAATCTTTTTTGGTGCGCGTGAAAATAATCGCCCGTTCTGGCGCGAGCACCGTCAGCAAATCTGCCAAGGTTTTGGTTCGCGCCGCAGGGTTGACCCGCACGGCAATGTGCTGCGTGGTGCTGGCTTGCGCCGCGCTTTCCTCGCCGACCAGATCGACTTTTTTGGGGTTGTTCAAATAGCCTTTCGCCAGTTTGTCCACCCAACGCGGAATGGTCGCCGAGAACAACATCGTCTGGCGTTCCTTGGGCGTGCTTTTCAGCACCCGTTCGACCGCGTCTTGAAAACCCATCGAGAGCATCTCGTCGGCTTCGTCGAGCACCGCAATCTCTACTTCACTCAAATCGAGCGTACCGCGATCAAGATGGTCAATGACACGACCGGGCGTGCCGACCACGACATCGACGCCACGTTGCAAATCGCGCTCTTGAGGACCGTAACTGGTGCCGCCGTAAATGGTCGTCACCGCCAAATGCGCCGCACACAACTCGAGTTCCTTGGCGACTTGCTTCGCCAGTTCTCGGGTTGGCGCAAGAATAATGGCGCGGGTTTTGCGACCGCGTTCACGGCTTGCTTCCAGGCGCATTGAAATCGGCAGCCCGAACGCCAGCGTCTTGCCCGTACCAGTTCTGGCACGTCCCAGCACGTCACGACCCTCGAGGGTGAACGGCAGACTCTCTTCTTGAATGGGGGACGGAACGGTGATGCCCCGGGCAGTCAGCCCAGAGACAACGCGCTCGGAGAGCGCGAAATCAGAAAAAACCATGTTTTAATCCTTTCCAGGCGATTAATGCCACCCGAAAAGAACTCTTGATTCCCCCAGATAATGTGGCAGCGAAAACGCCTGACCGTCACATCGGGACGGCACGAAGAGTGACTATACACGAAATTGAAGTGCGAAAAAGGTTTTTTGTCCCACTTTCGCAGAAACTGCCGGTTTTGCGAAAACTCGAGAGACTTGCAAAAGTTTTCAGGTCATGCGACAATCCTCGAGCTATGGGCGGTTAGCTCAGCGGTAGAGCACTCGCTTCACACGCGAGGGGTCACGTGTTCAAATCACGTATCGCCCACCATAGAAAATCCTTGCA
>JANLWR010000760.1:0-3138 GCA_031364625.1 Deinococcales bacterium
GCCACCGTCGGACTGCCGTCGCCAGCTTGCGATCCGTAGCGCCCAAAGAACGCATGAATACCGCCCGAGATCACGTCAACGCTCGAGCCAGAAGGCAGTCCGACGGTGGCTAGAGACGTGTTTGAAAAAGATTTGCTCGAGAAGTTAAACCAGTATTTTCAAAGTTTGTAATTTTCTAAAGCCATCAACGTCGAATCGCAGCAACGTCTCGAGCGCCAGCCACGAACAACGCCACCCGAAGTTCAAAAATAATTTTCTCGAGATGGGCAATCACCGCTTCTGGACTGTGTAGTGCTGGCTCGAGAAGGGGTTTAGCCACTGCGGCAACACTTGCTCCCAGCCTGAGCGCCTTGGCAACCTCGAGACCCGTGCGAATGCCACCAGACGCCATCAGGGGCATCCCAGGTAGTGTGGCATGACATTCTTGCAAAGCCTGCGCCGTCGGAATTCCAATTTCGTCCAGATCAGGATGCTCGAGACGCCCGTTGTACGCAAAATCTTCAACTTTTGCCCAACTTGTGCCGCCGGCTCCAGCCACATCCAAAGCTGCAAAACCAACATTTTGAACGCTTCTTGCGACACTGCCACTCAAGCCGTGCCCGACTTCTTTGAGCATGACCGGAAAACCAACCATCGGCACAACCCGCTCGAGAATTGGGATTAAACCCGCGAAGTCCGTATCACCGCCAGGTTGCAAAGCCTCTTGCAACGGATTGGTATGAAATGCAATCGCGTCTGCGCCAACCAACTCGATTGCGGCTCGAGCTTCTTTAGCGCCGTAACCTTTCTTAAACTGTGCCACGCCAATGTTACCAATCAATAAAATATCAGGCGCAACATCCCGAATTTGAAAACTGGCTCGAGCAGATTCAATCTCGAGCATCGCACGTTGCGAGCCGAGCATCATGCCGATGCCCAAATGCTGTGCGGCGATTGCCAGATTGCGGTTGATTTTGGCGGCACGTTCTGCCCCGCCGGTCATTGCGCCGATCAGCAACGGCGCACGCAAAAACTTTCCCAAAAATTCAGTCTCGAGGTTGATAGCCTCGAGTGAAATCTCTGGCAGTGCATTGTAATCCCAATCAATCCGCTCGAATCCGGTGGTCTTGGTGGTGTACTCGACAGGGTACTCGAGGCAGACTTGAATGTGTTTGAGTTTTCGTTCCTTGATCGCGCTCACCCATCGATGCTACCGCAGGTTCAGATGACGATTGACTTTGTTACTCTGCCGAATGCCTCGAGGCAACAAATAGAAATTTGAAAATACCAAAAGCCAGATTTTTAGTTGTTCGAGCCTGGAGTCCTGATCGACATGGTATGTTGCGAAACGGGAAAGCAACTTTTGCAGGGCGGTGTTTTTAACCTTTTAAGCTTCAAATTTCAACAAAATTATCATTTGAAAACTCAACAATGAACATCCTCGTCGTATCACAATTCAAACACGATTCGAAAAACGGTGGCGGAGAATCTGTTGTCACATTTCAACAAGTAAAATCATTGGTTGAACATGGTCATAACGTTGCAGTGGTAACACATGGTCATTTTAATGAAGTTGCGTTTGACCAAAAGGTGGGTGTTACTTTTATATTCGCCCAGACCCTTGGTGAGCCACCGTTTGGCTATATGCCGCTGACAAAAAAACAGTTTCGATTTATTGAAGCAGCAATTCAAGAATTTCAACCAGATGTCATTCATGCGCATACCATGAATTATTTGGCGCTCTTGGTGCAAGGTTTTGCCTTAAAGTATGGCATCAAATTTTTGTATACAACCCATGAATTGCCAGATAAATTGGTGAATTTTTTTAGGTATGGAAAAACGTTGCAAAACATGACAGCTTTTTTTGTCAACCTTCTTGTCAAAGCTTTTTTAGTCAATACAGACAAGGTTTTGGCAATCAACAAAGCCTCAAAAGAATCAACTTTGCGCTTAAATTATCAAAATCAAATAGATATTATCCATAATAGTGTTAGAATAGAACGTTTTAACGATTTAATTGAGAATTTTCCTACTGATAATGTAAATTTATATTTTGTTGGAGGAATTAACAGTCGAAAAAACCAATATTTTCTGGCTTCGGCAATGAAAAATCTTCCTAAAAACTTTTTTCTCTATTTAATTGGCGAATATGATACTATTTATAAATTAAAAATTGATAAACTAATCAACAAAAACAATTTAGTACACAGAATTGTTTTTGTTGGAAACATTGAAAATCAAAATTTGCCACAAGTCATCAAAGACCATCACGTTTTTGTCAGTGCATCGAAAATGGAAGTTCAGAGTGTGGCTGTCATTGAAGCCTTGGCGGCGGCGAAACCGATTGTTGCCTTAAAGAATGAAACCATAGAAGATATTGCCATCGCAGATTGTGTAACGATGCTGCCCCAAGAGACCAGTCCAGAACAATTTGCCAAATCAATTTTGCAAATGGTTGAGCACAAAGAAAGTTATTTGACTCGGGCAAAAGACGCTCGAGAAATTTCCAGAAATTACAGTAAAGAGACAGCTTATGAATTAAATATTCAAGCTTACGAAACAACAACAATCTCGAAGACCAGAAATGATAATGCTTACAAAGCGAGTATGGTTTTTTACATTGTAAGCGTTGGTTCGCTTTATAAAATCAAGAAATTCTTAAACCACTTTGGACTTTGGATTTCATAAATTTATAAATTATCTCGAGTTATATTTTTAACTTTCATTAGTGCTGTTCGAGTTCGCCTGTTTTGCCTTGAATGCCATCGAAAATACCTTTAAAGGTATATCGAAGTTTGCGAAATTTATCTTTTTCATAAATAAGCATGGTTAAGAAATCTCCTAAAAACATCCTTAGTTCTGATCGAAACCAAGCGGAATGAGTGATAGCAAATTTTTTGTAATTCAATGTTTTGTTGCGTGCCATGTAGTAGCGCCTGATATAGTTGTGACTCGTCAAGGGGAATTCAATTCCGAACAAACGTGTTATTTTTTGTTGACCAATGTAATGAGGTAGGACAATCTTTCGAGTCAAAACAAGCGGTAGTCCAGCATCATGGGCGCGAAGATGAAACTCAGTGTCAACTGCATCAATAAAAAAGTCATCACGAAAAAAACCAATTGTTAAAAAAGTTTGGACTGGAATCAAATTTCCAGAAC
>JANLWR010000776.1:0-4616 GCA_031364625.1 Deinococcales bacterium
CTCAAGAATTTCGGAATTTGCTATGGGTTAGACTTGGTTCATGGATTTAAGCGCCTTACCAGTCACCCTGAATGACATTCAAAATGCCGCTCGGCGTATTGCTGGCATGGCGGTTCGCACACCCTTGTTGCGTTTGCCGATGCCAGGCGAGGTTTACGCCAAACCCGAGAACCTTCAGCGCACGGGTTCGTTCAAATTTCGTGGCGCTTACAATGCCCTCGCTAGCCTGCCAGAGCATGTTCGTGCCTTGGGGGTGGTGGCAGACTCGAGCGGCAATCACGCGCAGGGGGTGGCAGCAGCCGCGCATTTATTCGGCGTGCCCGCCGTGATCGTGATTCCTGAGAATGCGCCCGAAATCAAGGTGGAGCGCACCAAAGCTTGGGGCGCCGAAATTATCCGTTGTCCAAACTCGAGCGTCGAGCGCCTCAAAATCGCGCTCGAGATTCGTGATTCGAGAAACCTGAGTTATGTGCCGCCGTTCGATTTTGAAGCCATCATCGCCGGTCAAGGCACGGTTGGACTCGAGATAACTCAGGATTTGCCCGAGGTGGACAATGTTCTCGTTTGCGTCGGTGGCGGCGGTTTACTGTCTGGCATTGCCGTTGCCATCAAATCTTTAATTCCCAACGCTCGAGTGATTGGGGTCGAACCCGAACTTGCCGCCGACGCTCGAGCCAGCTTTAAAACTGGCAAAATTATCGAATGGGACTCGAGTTTGACCACCCGCACCATTTGTGACGGCGTGCGAACCCAAAGCATTGGTGAGCGCAACTTTCAGATTGTCCGTAGTTTGGTCGATGACATCGTGACCGTGACCGAAGACGCCGTGCGCGATGCCACACGCTGGTACGCGCTCGAGGCGAAATTGGCGGTTGAACCCACGGGCGCGTTGACGCTGGCAGCCATTCAAAGCGGAGCGGTCAAACTCGAGGGGAAGACTGTTTGCATTGTTTCAGGCGGAAATTTTGACCCTAAACTTTATGCCAGTATCATCTCGGGTTGAAATTTGGTCAGATTGCCTAAGCATGAAAGAAAATTCTCGAGCCACACGTGTAAAAACTTAAACTCCCTTCTCTCGATGTTGAGAGAAGCGCCCAAGCCCGAAGGTGCTGCTTTAAGGGCAAGAAGGGTTGGGGATGAGAGAAGCGGAAATGTTTGCCGCTTTTGGTGTCGAGAATCAAAATTCCGAGTCAATCTCAAGCTTTCTACTGAAAATCGTTCGTTTTCGGCGTCACTCGAGGATTCCGAGCTTTGTTAATCACCAACCCGAATAAACTCAGAAAAATCACGGCGATCAAAAACAAGCCTGGATAGTCCACCATTGCCGTCCAAGCCCCAGGCTCGAGCTTAAAGAACGCGAACAGCGCAAAACCCCAACCGAGCGCCGCCACCATCACGAGCGGTTGAATTTTGGGCAAATTGACTTTGGGCAGCTTTTCGGGGTCAATGTTGGTCAGTCCAAAACCCATGAACAACACGCTGACGCCGACCATGCGCCCGATGCTCTCGAGTCCGGCAATGCCGAAACGGTTTAAAGTGCTCGTGCCTGCCAGCATCAGTCCCGCCAGGGCGATCAAGAGCGTTCCCCAGGCTCGGGTTCTGTTGGCACGCCAAAGCTGCACGCTCGAGAAGAGTGCGCCGCCGACCAACCAGAGCGTGCCGTAAATATTAAACGGGATCGTCCAGGCGCGAGGACTTGCCCAGCCTGCCAGTTTGATGTCGGCAAACGCAGTGCCTTTGGGGGTAAATGTGCTCTCGAGGTTTGAAAGCTGCAACGGCGCATTTAAAACCACCACCAACGCGACCAGACTGGCGATGACCAGCATCTCGAGTGAGCGTTGCACCCACGGACGCTTGTCGAGCAAATGAAGTGTCCCCTGCCCAAGCCATGCCACGCCCATCATCGCGCCCGTGAAATACCAGGCGCGGTATCCGCCATCGTTCCAAGTGCCTTGCGCTCGAGCCACGACTTCCAGGGTCACTCCGAGCGCAAAAAAGGCGATTCCGAGAGTCCAGAGCAGTTGGTACTGCTTGCCCCTGTTGCGGTATTGATTCCAGGTTAACAACGCGAACAGCCACGAAACCGCCGCCGCGAGCGCCCCAAATAGTGCGTCTGATCCCACGGTATCCATTGTGCCAGAAATGCGGCGTTTTGGCTCGGATAGAAGTCCCTGATTCAAAATGGTTTGACTTTGTGACTTTGTAAGTCAATCAGATTGCAACCAGGAACACCGTCCCACAAGGCAATAAGCCAAGCACACTGTAAGCCACGACGATGTACGAAACCCTCCAAAGTTTTAAACTTCCAAACATGGAATTACCGTTGTTCCCGATAGGCGAAGTGGTTTTGCTTCCTGGCATGGGATTGCCAATTTATGTCTTTGAACCGCGTTACCGCGAATTGTTGGGTCGAGTTCGTCAAACTGGCGAAGCCATCGGCATTCCTTGCGTGCTGCCCGAAACCGTTGCCCCAGGAAACGATCTTGACGCCAGGCTTGCCCGTGTCGGCACGTTGGCGCATTTAACCCAAGTGAATTACAATCCCGATGGCACTGCCGAAATTCTGGTGGTTGGCGGCGAACGGTATTCGATTCTCGAGTTTGACCATGAATCGCAACCGTATTCGATTGCCAAAATCGAAATGACGCCGCTCGAGCCGAGCGATCCAAAATGGGTCAAAGCCGTGGCGCAGGGTGTGGTGGAAAGATTCGTTGAAAAGGTAAAACCGCGCCTCGGTGATGTGCGCCTCGAGATTCCCGAAGATTTGCTGCTGCAAGCCTCTTTTGTCGCCGCCAACCTCGGATTGGCAGAGAACGAACGTTACAAAATTCAGCGCGTGCTCGAGGCAGACAGCCTGTTGACGCGGTTTGAAGTCATTTCGGAATTGCTTGGCGTGTCGCAAAAGCAATTAAATTGACTTGAGTCATCAAAAAACGTCCCTCACAACTCGAGGGACGTTTTGCTTGGTCAAAACTTACTTCACTTTGATGATCACTTTGCCTTTGGCGTGACCAGTTTCGGCGTGATCGTGGGCTTGTTTGGTTTGACTGAGCACAAAAACCGAATCGATGACTGGCATCAGTTGACCGTCATCCACAGCTTGAGCGATTTTTTTTAGTCGTTCACCATTTGGCTGCATGAACACGTAGGCGCTACGCATTCCAGCGGCTTTGGCTTGCTCTTCATTGGGCTGCGAGGTGATCGAAACCAACAAGCCATTTGGTTTGAGCATCTGATACATCTGGGCTTGTTGTTCGCCGCCGACAGCATCCAGAATAAAGTCCATACCGCGCACGGTATCATTTGGGTTTTGCACGGTGTAATCAACCACTTCGTCCGCACCGAGTGCTTTGACCCACTCGAGATTCCTTGTGCTGGTTGACGTGACCACGTGAGCGCCGTAAGCTTTGGCGAGTTGAATCGCCACCGTGCCGACACCGCCCGAGCCAGCGCCGATAAAAATTCGGTCGTTCGCTTTTAAATCCATGATTTCAAACATCACTTCCCAGGCGGTGTGCGCAACAAGTGGCAAAGCTGCCGCCTGTTCAAAACTGAGTTTGGCGGGTTTGGCAACGACCAGATTGGCGTCAACCGCGACAAATTCGGCATACGCACCTTGGCGCATGATGTTGGGACGACTGAAGACGTCATCGCCGACTTTGAAATTTGTAACCTCCGCACCTACCGCGCTGACCGTTCCCGCCACGTCCCAACCGAGCACCAGCGGCATTGGGTACGGAATCATGGTTTTTAAATAGCCTTGCCGAATTTTCCAATCGATAGGATTGATGCTTGCCGCATGAACTTCGATCAGGATATCTTTTACACCAATTTCTGGCATTGGAAGTTCGCCAATCTTAAACTGATCCGATCCACCGTATTCTTCAATGTAGGCTGCTTTCATGTTGATCTCCTCTTTTCTTGCGCCAAATCGCCGAACATCGTTCATGACCGCGCGTTGATCACCGTAGCTTGTAAAGCTGAATTTTAAAGCAGCTTTCGCTGTTGCAAAGTTTACCGACCACACGCAACACTCACCGTGGCTAGTACACTGCGCTAGATGCAAGTGCCTGGTTCACCGTCAAAATTTTTCAAAGAGTCCAAATCGGCTGTTTCGCAGCTCCTCGAGCTGTTGCGTTTGGGATTGATTGCGGTGGTTTTTCCAGTGCTTATTTTTGGGCTGTTGGCTCTCACCAAATTGATTGCAATGCCCAACATTTTTGGTTTTCAAATTTACCGTTACGACGTGATTTTGCTGGCGTGTTTACTGATTCAATTCCTGATGTGGCGTTTCAGACTCGAGACGCTGGATGAACTCAAAGTCATTGGCGTGTTTCACCTTTTGGGCTTGCTGCTCGAGATTTTTAAAACCCAGATGGGTTCTTGGGCGTACCCCGAAATGGCGTACTTGAAAATCTTGAACGTACCGCTTTACAGCGGTTTTATGTACGCCAGCGTCGCCAGTTTTATGATTCAATGCTGGCGTTTGATGCACTTACGGCTCGAGCATTGGCATTCCAGGGTCGTGCCGTGGATTGTGGCGCTGGCAATTTATATCAATTTTTTCTCGCATCACGTGCTGCCCGACGCGCGTTGGGTCTTGATGGGTTTGGTGG
>JANLWR010000783.1:0-1712 GCA_031364625.1 Deinococcales bacterium
GCTTGTGCAGCATCAGCGGCTTCTTGGGCAGCGTCGGCAGCATCTTGAGCAGCTTGGATGGCATCAGCATTTGCGTCGGCGGCAGCCTGTGCAGCATCGGCAGCCTCTTGGGCGGCGGCGGCAGCATCGGCAGCGTCGGCGGCGGCAGCAGCGGCATCGTCGGCGGTGCTGGCGGCTTGTTCGGCAATGTCACGGGCTTGCGTGGCGAGTTCTTCGACACGGGCAAGATCGTCTTGGGTAACAGCGTTGTCCTCGAGTTCTGCAACGCGCACACCCAGTTGGGCGAGGTCGGCTTGCAGTTCTTGAACGGCGCTCATCAGGTCGTTGTATTGCTCTTCGGTGATCATGAAACCGCTTGTACCGGCAGTGCCGATACCGCAAGCGCCAGACTTGATGGCTGTGATCAAACGGGCAACGATGGCGGCGGCTTCATAACGGGTGATCGGTTGATTACCACGGAATGTTCCGTCAGGGTAGCCACGAATAATACCGCAATCGGCGGCAATCTTGATGGCTTCCTGTGCCCAGTGACCGGCGGGAACGTCTTTCAGGTCGGCTGGTTTTTGTGGCGCGGCTTGACCGGTTGGTTGATCGACCTGTCCGGTTGGGTTGGTTGGCGTGGTTTGGGCAAATGCGGATACGCCCAAGCTCAACGCGGCTGTTAAAAACATTGCAGCAGAGATTTGCTTCATTAAGAACTACCCCCTGAAAATTGCAGAAAAGTTGCGGTTAAAGATTTTGCGTAGAAACAACTTTTAACCTGTCTGCTCGAGCTTTTGGGGGCGAGTTGCCGTGTTTCCTCTCCCTGACTAACCCTTGCATCTTTTGCTAAACCTTGTTCCAAACTGCGTTTTCTTTTAATTCCGCGTTTCACAGCGTTTTGTAAAACCGTGTTTTGGCTGAAGTCAGCACAATACTTATCACTCATTGAGGGTAACACCTCCTTTCTCGAGTTCACCATATTGTGGTTCTTCGTCCAATCTAAACTTTACCATGATGAGTGGGAGCTAAGTCAAGCGTCTGGCGGCTCATTTTTTAAGGTGAGACTGGTTTCAAACCCAAGCCCAACGCAGTTGCACACACCCGCATCGCTAAAATCGTGTTCGATACGTGTTGCTCGAGGTCAATCTCGAGTTCACTGATGCCAATTTTGATGTCCTCGCGGTTGACGCCTTTGGCGAAAGCCTTGTCCTTGAGTTTTTTCAGAACGCTTGAAGTCTCGAGAAGTTCAATGCTTTTGTCTGGACGCACCAAACAGGCGGCGGTAATCAAACCGCAGAGTTCGTCCACGGCAAACAAAGCTTTTGCCATCAGGGTCACTCGAGCTGTCCCAGATTGGTTGTAATGACCCAGAATGGCTTCTAGCACCTCTTCGGGCAGGTCGGTGTTTTGCCGCAGGTAATTCACGCCCCAAAATGGGTGCCCGTCTGCTCCAAGATTGGGGTGTGATTCATAATCAAAATCGTGCAACAAACCCGTGACCGCCCAGAGTTCGGGGTCTTGATCGTATTGTTTGGCGTACCAAACCATTGCCGCCTCAACCGCCAACATGTGCTTGCGCAACGATTCGGACGGGGTGAAATCTTGGACGATCTGCCAGGCTTGATCTCGAGTCATAGGGGTTTAGGTTAAGGGAAGCGAATAGCGATTAGCAAATAGCAGAGGGCAAAAACTCGAGGCTCGAACAATTTTTTTCGCCCAAACACAAAATC
>JANLWR010000851.1:0-16789 GCA_031364625.1 Deinococcales bacterium
GACTCGGTTTTACAGTTTGTTTCGTGTGGGATTGGATTTCTTGCGTCGGTTGTTCTTGAATCCCAGGCTTGATTTGGTCGTGTGGGACAAGGTTATTCATGTTTTGTCCTGTACTTAGGATTGGATTGCATTTTTGACGGCTGTATAAACCTTTCGCGGTTCACGTCTTTGTAATGAAACAAGCTCTTCTCGAGCCAGCCAACCTAACCATTGTTTGTTGATGGCTATTTTCAAAGCATTCTTATAACCATCGAATCTTGAACCTGGTAGCGAAATCAGTTCTTCAAAAGGGGTAATTTGTTCTGGTTCTCTATTCAAATCCTGTTCTTGAGACCATAAACGCCCAGTGCCATAATAAGAAATAATTGGGATAATTACTTCTTTCCCAACACGAACTTCTGATGCGAGATTTTGTACTATTTGCACAAATTTTGCCTGATTATTATAATTTTGATACTCCGAATTATTATGCTGAGAATCAAAAGATTGTGAAGTATTAGTTAACGACTCATTAATTGTAAATTCCGCACTTAAATTTGCAGGGATTTGCTCTTCTAATGTAAAAGTCTCCCCGTGATTAATTCCTAAAATGCGAACAAAATCCCTTAAGTTTTGATTTTTATCAACTTCATTTCCAATTACGTTAATAAAATTATTCAAAAAATACGAAATGAGTTCCAAAACAGCCGTTTTACCCGTTCCATTGTCACCAATAATCAAATTAAAACCCTCAGTAAATTCAAAGGTTTTATCCTCGAAATTCTTAAAATTTTGGACGCGCAAGGTTTTAATGTTCATGCAGGCTTCCTCGAGCTTTCAGCATATCAAGTCTTAGGGGTATGGACAAAATTAATGAGGAGGCTTAAGGGTTACTTCTCGATTGCTGAGGCGGTTTTTGTTTGCGTTGAAACCCATATCCCACCAATAACAAAAATTGACATCGCTGTTATTCTTTCCTAAAATGACCCCATGAACGTTTCCCTCACCTCAGAACTCGAGCGTTTCGTTGAAGAGCGCGTGAAGAGCGGGGCTTTTGCTTCCTCGAGCGAGGTCGTGCGGGCAGGTTTGCGACTGCTTGCGGAACGCGAAAGCGCTTTTGGTAAGGTTAAAGCGTTGCTGCTCGAGGCGGATAAGGACTTGGAGGCGGGGAATTTTAAACGCTTCGAGAACACCGATCAAATTTTTGATGAGGTCAAGCGGCGTGTGGTTGACAGGCAGCATCGTAAGTGAGTTTTTGGTACGTTCTGTCCGAAGCCGCACTTGAAGACCTGGCGAACATCTGGGAATTTCATGCCCGCAACGGAAAAGCGCTGGCAGATAAACAAGTTCGTATGATTTTAAGGCAAGTTGAAGATTTAACGGTGTTTCCCGAACTTGGACGCTCAAGAAACGATTTGCAATCGGGCTTGCGGGTTTTTAACGCTGGCAAGCACCTGATTTTTTACATTCCAACCCCAGAAGAGATTTTGGTGCGACGCATCTTGCATGGTCATCAGGACATTGAAGCTATTTTTGATGAAGAATAGTGCCGGTGGTCAGTTGTCTTCAGTCTGTGAAAATAACGTACTCAACGTACAAACCACTCGAGCTTGAAGGTGGTGTGGGTTTTTACCCCTTGAGTCTTTCGAGAATCTCTGCTATATTTCCAAGGCTGCCCCGACGGGGTTGATTTGCAGCGGGTTTTAAACCCGTCGGAGGAAACCAAAATGTTTGCAATTATTCAATCAGGTGGAAAGCAATACCGCGTCAATGAGGGCGACACCATCATCGTCGAGAAACTCGCCCTCGAGCCAGGCGCGAGCTTGTCGTTCGATAGCCTTCTGGTCGGTGGCGACACCGTTTTGGCGGGCGCGGACGCCGCCAAGGTCAAAGTCGCTGGCGAAGTCGTGCGTCACGACAAGGGTCGCAAGATTTACATTGACAAGTACAAAAGCGGTATTCAATACCGTCGCCGTAACGGTCATCGCCAAAATTACACCTTCGTTAAAATCACGGGCATCAAATAACCTCGAGCATAAAACCCTCGAGTTTGAAGGCTCGAGTTGAATGGAGTGAAACCTCATGGCACACAAAAAAGGCGTTGGTTCTACCCGCAACGGGCGCGACAGCAATCCAAAGTATTTGGGCGTTAAAAAGTTTGGTGGCGAGGTCGTTCGTGCCGGTAACATTTTGGTTCGTCAACGTGGCACGAAGTTCAATGCTGGTTTGAACGTCGGCATGGGACGCGACCACACCCTGTTTGCCCTCAGTGACGGCACAGTCAAGTTTGCCGACAAGGGCAACTTTGGGCGTTTTATCAGCATCGAGCCAGTTGTTGCCGCCGCCGCAGACGATTAAATCTAAGAATTCGCTTCTCACCTCGCCTTGAAATGGGTTTTCCACTCTGGGGGCGGGGTTTTTCATCGAATCTGTTTTGGTTTTTCAGTTCTACCCTCGAGACGAATTTGCATTGTCCACCTCGAGCGAATCGTTAAATGCTGTGCCAGGAGTTGTGTTTATGCCTTTTCGTGATGTTCTCGAGATTCAAGTCGTTGCCGGTCAAGGCGGAGACGGTTCGTTGTCGTTTCACCGTGCGGCGCACATGCCCAAGGGTGGTCCCGACGGTGGGCACGGCGGCAAGGGTGGCAGTATTTTCTTGCGTGCCATTCAGGGCGTCGAAAGCCTGGATTCGTTGGTCGGCAAGCGCAAGTTTAAGGGCGGGCTTGGCGGCTTCGGCGAGGGACGCTTGCGCAATGGTTCGGATGCCGATGATATTTATATTGGTGTGCCTGTTGGTACGGTTGCCATTAATGTGGCGACTGGGCGCATCCTTGCCGACTTAACTACGCTGGGCGATGTTGCGCTGGTGGCTCGAGGTGGCGAGGGTGGACGTGGCAACAGCGCGTTCGCCTCGAGCACCCGTCAAGAACCGCGTTTTGCCGAACTTGGCGTGCCTGGAGAGAACTTTCACATCAGGCTCGAGCTTCGGCTGATTGCGGACGTGGGCTTGGTGGGTTATCCGAACGCGGGCAAGTCGAGTTTGCTCAAAGCCTTGTCGAATGCCAATCCCGAAGTGGCGGCGTATCCGTTCACCACGCTTTCACCAATTTTGGGCGTGGTTTTTAAGGACGAGGAGCAACTCGAGCGTTTTACGATGGCGGACATTCCTGGCATTATCGAGGGCGCGTCTGAGGGCAAGGGTTTGGGACTCGAGTTCTTGCGCCACATTTCGCGTACCAGATTGCTGATTTATGTGCTTGACGGCAACGAGAACCCAGCCGAAACCTTGACCAAACTTCAAGAAGAACTTCGCGGTTACGACCCGAGTTTGCTCGAGAATCCTGCGCTGATTGCCTTAAACAAAATTGACCTGCTCGATGACGAATTGCAACTGATGCTCGAGGATGAACTGGTGAAATTCGGTTTGCCCGTCATCGGCATCAGTGCGCTCGAGAAACGGGCGTTGGATGAGATCAGAACATTAATTTTTGATTTGTTGCCCGCGCAACCGCCACGGGTCAGCCTTGCCGAAACGCGTCAAACGGTCACAGGTCCAGACCCGATTTTGGTGACACGATCACCTGATGCGTTCGATGATGGCACGGCGCTGTGGTTGGTCACGGGCGGTGATTTCTTGTTCCGCATTGAACGCTTCTCGAGACACCTGAACGAAGCCGCGCAGTACCTCGAGAAGTTGTTCAAACGCCAAGGTTTGGACACGGCGTTAAAACGCGCTGGCGTGAAACCGGGCGATACTGTGAAAATCGGGACGTTCGCGTTTGAATACTTTGAAGACGAGAACAATTAAATTTTAGAAGCTCGAGCTTTCAGAGTTTTGAAGGCTCGAGATTCTTATTGCTCTAAAATTTCTGTCACGCTAAGACTATCTTGTCTCACAGGGTATTTCTTGCGATAAAACTCTTCCGCAATTTGGATTGTGTTATGATTTACTATCAGAAAAGGAGATTCATCCAGATGGCAATTTATGGAGATTACCTTAATCGTAACATGACGTTTCAACAATTAGCAGATGAACGAAAGGTTCAACTTTCCAGAATCTCTGTGGCGCGAGGCGGACGAGCAATTCTTGCTTATATGGCAGATATTAATAAAGGTAACGCCCCAATAAGCCTCGGGTATGATGATCTGTTACCCGTGAACGATCAATTGGCTAACCTTTCAGGAGAATCAATAGACGTTATCCTTGAAACTCCTGGTGGATCGGGCGAAGTGGCTGAGGACATAGTGCGAGCATTGCATCATAAGTTTAAAGAAGTTGCTTTTATTATTCCAGGTTGGGCGAAAAGTGCTGGGACGATTATGGCTATGGCAGGAGACGAAATTTTGATGGAGCCTTCATCATCCCTAGGTCCAATTGATGCTCAACTTACACGCCAGGGAAAAGTTTTTTCTGCGGATGCTCTGCTTGAAGGAATGGAAAAAATAAAAGATGAGGTATTAAGTTCTGGCGCATTAAATCCAGCATATATTCCTATTTTGCAAGGGCTGTCTCCAGGTGAATTGCAGTCGGCTGAGAATGCACAAAAATTTTCAAAAGCTCTAGTTTCCGATTGGTTGGAAAAGTACAAGTTCAAAGATTGGGAGGTCCATTCTTCGGATGGTCGCCCTGTGACGCCTGATGAAAAGCGTAGACGCGCTGAAGAGATAGCTTCTGAGCTTTTTGATCACCGAAAATGGCTTACACACGGTAGATCAATCAAGATAGACAACTTTGTATCTATGAAGTTGCGTGTTACTGACTACTCACAAAACACAGAATTGGCTGACGCGATTCGGCGTTACTACACGTTGACGCAAATGACATTCGCATTGAATATCTTTAAGTGCATTGAAACACCCTACTCTCAGATATACCGTTTTACCGGAGTTGAAGTTGCTGCACCTCCATCACAAGCGCCTGGTCACGTAATAATTGACGCTCAGTGCGGAAATTGCCAGAGAGTTTCGCGTATTCAGGCTAACCTAGAAGTGGGGCAAATAATACAACCATCTTTTCTTCCCTATCCAGTCGGGGACAAAATGCCTTGTCCAGGATGCGGCTCAGAAATTAATCTCACAGATATTAGAAATAAAATCGAGGCGCAGTTTAGAAAGCCCATTGTAATTTAAATTACGTAATATATCGGCATTACGGAGGATTTTATGGAAGAGAATCGTTTCAAGATAGTTTTTGACCAATTGGAAAAACTGAAAACTGAGACAGCTCATGGCGATATGATTTCTGTGTCTAACCTCTTCGAGGTCTGTACGTCAGATACACTTCTAAAATCTGAAGGGATTGCAGAGTTAGTTCGACTCGTATCTGAAACTCGTGAACAGACACCATACCTTTTTACTTCTGCATAATTAAATTTTATTTTGATTCAAGAGCAAGTCCAATAAAAAGAGTTAATGACCATCGAGATTTCTATTCCGATGGTCATTAACATTGGATTTGATAGGAAAATTTCCACCGTTTGACACGCTGTTAATATTTCAAATAAAATCGATTAAATAAATGTAGTAACGTTTGTGTGTTGGGTACAACAACCTGGGCTTGAAGTAGTTTTAGATGTGCAAATTCCGCATGACTTCTATTTTGGCAACCTGTCACCGCTTAAATCTCGAGGTAACTTCATGCTGCGTTGACAACCAGAAGTTCATCTCGGACGTAATGCAATGTCACCAATTGTGGTCGCTTCTCGGGAGCGTCATAAAACACCGAAAGCGCCTCGAGAATATTGGCTTTTAAAGTTTGCCAATCTTCGGCTTGAGTGAAAATCGCTTTACCCAGCGCTCGAGCGTTGTAGCCACCTTCCTCGGCATCACGGATTTCAAATACCAGTTCAGTCATGGGTTAAGTTTATCATCTCGAGTTATTTCTGACTTAAATACTTGGTTGGCACAGTATCCACCAACCAGACGTTGTTCTCAGATCGGTAAAAGACAAATCCAGCCTCAACCATCGCTCGAGTATTCACTTCCAGAATCACGAGTTTGCCGTGTCGAGAACCAACTTTTGCGGCGGTTTCGGTATCGCTCGAGAGGTGAACGTGATGGCGTTTCATGCGCCTTATTCCAGTCTCGAGGATGCTGGGCAGAAACTTTGTAGCTGTACCGTGATATAAGGTTTCTGGCGGGGTTAGGCTTTCAAACTCGAGGCTTACGTTGGTGCTGTGACCTTGGTTGGCACGAATCAGCGTACCAGTTTCGTCAAAAGCAAAACGCTGCTTGCTGTTGTCTGCCACGACGTTATTCAGGGTTTCTCTCGAGATTCGCATTCCGTGTTTCGCGCAAGCCTCGAGCAAGGTATCAACCGCAACCCAACCTCCAGCCTCGAGCGTGATGCCAATATCTTCGGGCGCGTGGCGCAAGTGTTTAGACAAAAATTTTGAGATTCTGACAAGGTTTTCCATGTTCTTATTCTCGAGCTTTTTGGATTGCGGCACAACCGCCAGATGGCACAGTGTAGGCTAAGTGAAATGACTCAGAATCACCACAAACTCGAGTTTGAGACTCGAACGCCTGAAGACCTGCAAGCCAGGGCGTTCGATTTTTATGAACAGATCAAAACCCGTCGCAGCGTGCGCGATTTTGCCGCCACAGCAATTCCAAAAGACGTGATCGAAAACGCAATTCGGGCGGCTGGAACTGCGCCGAACGGCGCAAACTTGCAACCCTGGCATTTTGTGGCGGTCTCCAATCCAGACATCAAGCGCCGAATCCGTGAGGCAGCCGAAACCGAAGAACGCGAGTTTTACGAATCTCGAGCGCCCCAAGAATGGCTCGAAGCCCTCGCACCGCTCGGCACGGATGCGAGCAAACCGTTTCTCGAGCTTGCACCGTATTTGATCGTGATCTTTGGGCAGGCGTTTGGGATTAAACCCGACGGCGGCAAATTCAAGCATTATTACGTGCCAGAATCGGTCGGTATTGCGACTGGGTTTTTGATTGCGGCGCTGCATTCCGCAGGTTTGGCGACCTTAACCCACACGCCAAGCCCGATGGGGTTTCTGTCCGAAATCCTCGAGCGACCTGCCAACGAACGAGCCTTTCTGATCCTGGTCGTCGGTTATCCCGCCGCAAATGCAACTGTACCAATCATCGAGAAACGTTCACTCGAGCAACTGGCGACATTCCTCGAGTAAAGTTGTGTTTTGAAGGCAACAACGAAATCGGGATTTTCGGTTAAGCTCGAATAGTTTACAATTTCAATAAACTTTTTTGGAGGGAATCATGAAGATTGCTCAGAATGTCACCGAAATCATTGGCAACACCCAACTCGTGCGCCTCAACCGCGTGACCGCAGGAATGCCCGGCGAGGTCGTGGCAAAACTCGAATCACTTAACCCTGCGGTCAGCGTCAAAGACCGTATCGCACTCGCCATGATCGAAGATGCCGAAAAGGCGGGGCGCATCACCCCAGGCAAAACCACGCTGGTCGAACCGACCAGTGGCAACACCGGCATCGGTTTGGCGTTGGTCGCCGCCGTGCGCGGCTACAAACTGATCCTGACCATGCCCGAAACCATGAGTCTCGAGCGTCGGACTGTGCTGCTGGCATTGGGTGCAAAACTCGAGATTACCCCTGCGGCTGGTCGCATCGGCGCGAGTATCGAACGCGCCAAGCAATTGCTGACCGAAATTCCCGATTCGGTCATGCTCGACCAATTCGGCAACCCGAGCAACCCAGCCGTGCATTTTCGCACCACCGGACCCGAACTTTGGCGCGACACCGACGGTCAAATTGACGTGTTCGTGTCTGGCGTCGGAACGGGCGGTACATTGACTGGCACGGGTGGATACCTAAAAACTCAAAACCCAAACATCAAAATTATTGCCGTCGAACCCTCTGAGAGTGCAGTCTTGTCTGGCGGTCAATCGGGCGCTCACAAAATTCAAGGCATCGGCACAGGTTTTATTCCAGCCGTGCTCGACACCAAACTGATTGACGAAGTGATTCAAGTCTCGAGCGACGAGGCGATGGCGATGGCACGCCGCATTCCGCTCGAGGAGGGATTGCTGGTTGGCATCAGCGCGGGTGCAGCCGTTCATGCCGCCTTAAAGGTCGCAGCGCGTCCTGAGATGGCAGGAAAACGCATTGCGGTGATTATTCCGTCTTACGGCGAGCGTTACCTCTCGAGCGCCCTGTTTGAGCCTTACCGCGAGGCTGCACAGAACATGCAAGTGACCGTGGTTTAAATTTTCTGAAATCCCCTCAAAAGATTCGCTGGAACTCGAGCCAGTTGCCACTTTGGAACTTGCTCGAGAATCCAGACTTCGATCATTGTCCTTGATTGGGTTATCAATAGTTCGGTAACTTTTCTTGAAGGTATTTAGAAATCGCTGTCTCCGAGGGTGAACACAAGGTTCACCCCTACAAAACCCAAATGTGTTGCTAACGCAAAATATCAAAAACATTCCGAACTATTGAGTTATGATATGAGCATGAAATTGCTACTCACTTCTGCTGGTATCAAAAACCCCAGTATCCACAATGTGCTGCTTGACCTCCTGGGCAAACCGATTGCCGATTCTAGCGCCCTGTGCATTCCCACTGCGGGATACGGGCATCCCCAGGGCAGTCCTGGTGGGGCATGGCGGTTTATCAGCGGACAAGAACCCAGAACCCCCATGTGTGAACTGGGTTGGAAGTCCCTGGGCGTGCTCGAGCTTACTGCGCTGCCCACCATCGACAAAGAGCGCTGGGTTTCCTGGGTCAGGGAGACAGACGTGCTGCTGGTGAATGGCGGCGACGCCCTGTACCTGTGCCACTGGATGCGGCAGTCCGGGCTGGCAGACCTCTTGCCCTCCTTGCCCGAGACGGTCTGGGTGGGACTGAGCGCTGGAAGCATGGTGATGACCCCCCGCATCGGAGAGGACTTCGTTGGGTGGAAGCCGCCTACCGGCGGCGATGAAACGCTGGGCGTGGTCAATTTTTCGATTTTTCCGCACCTCGATCACGAAATGCTGCCAGAGAACACCATGGCTGACGCAGAAAAATGGGCTGCTGGAATGCGAGTGCCGTGTTACGCGATTGACGACCAGACCGCGATCAAAGTGGTTGACGGCAGCATCGAAGTTGTTTCCGAAGGACATTGGAAACTGTTTAAACATGGCATCCCGTTCGAGTAATCCCATGTGCTCGAGGTTGCCAAATTTTTACGACTGAAGGTAGCCCTCGAGTCTCAAGGGATACATTTTATATCGCAATCAAACCGTGCCTGATTCCTAAATTCACCGCACTGACACGGCTCGAGACGTTCAATTTGGCGTAAATCTGGGCGAGGTGAAATTTCACGGTGCTTTGACTGATCTCGAGTTGCTTGGCAATCTGTTTGTTGCTCAGACCGTGCGCCAGGGTTTCGAGCACCTCGAGTTCACGTGGCGTCAGGTGCTCGAGTGGCGCGTTGTAAAGGTCGTAATTCGGTTCTGGGTTGCGCTCCAAGAGTTGCTCGAGGACGTTGGGGGTCATGACGACAAAGCCTTGCGCGGCTGCTTGGATGGCGGCTTTTAGTTCGCTTTCGGGCGCGTCTGGAGCAATGAGTGCCCAACCGTGCGGGTTTAACTCGAGCAGGTCACTTGCGGCATCGGTCTGGTCACTGATGAGCACGATGGCTGGCAGTTCGCTTGAAGCCCTCAAACCTGAAATTTCACCCTCGAGCACAATCACATCCACATTAGAAACCTCGAGCGCTTCAAGGCTCGAGGTTTCATCAAGGATTTCAAATTCGCTCTCGAGCAAAGCTTTCAAACCCGCCCGCACCACAGATGCGTGGGCAACGATCAAGACCCGAATCTCGAGCATCATGCCGCCCGTTGGTGTGCGTGTTTCAAAGCCAGAACGTTATTCATCTGCCTCGTCCATGTCCTCCACCGTGACCTCGTCCGCCGCGTCCATGTCCTCGTTCACCGCGTTCATGATCTCGTTCGCCGCGTCTTTCACCCCAAGCATTTTCGCGGGTTGGACGTTCGCCAACCGTAACTTTGATCTTCTGAGCTTTACCACCACGGATCAAACTTGCCTCCACAATCTGCCCCACCGTCACGCCAATCAAAGCCTCGAGCAAATCGTTGGCATCCTCGAGCTTGTGATCGTTAAGTGCCAGCAAAATGTCACCAACCAAAATTTCGGCTTGTTCGGCTGGACTGTCTGTTTCGACGCGGGTGATGAGCAAGCCAATTTCTTGATCGCTCTGGTTTTTGGACAAGCGCACGGGTTGCCCCGCCAAGCCAAGGTAGCCGCGTTTGTTGACCTTGCCGTTTTGGATGTTCTCGGCGGCAGCCCAGGCGAGTTTCGCTGGAATGCCCAAACCCACACCGCGCATGATGCCCGCGTTGGTCACAGCCAGTACCTCGCCACTGGCGTTCAGGATCGCACCGCCCGAGCAACCAGGAAAGGGCATGGCATCGGTGCGAACCACGGACTCGAGGATTGCGCCGCGACCAAACCGTAAACCGTGATTGGCGCTGACAATGCCGTGCGATGCCATCATGCCGCTCGAGGTTTGGGCGACCATCAGCACCAATTCGCCAACTCGAGCCGCCTCGCTGGAAATTTTCACAGGCTCGAGTTTGAGGTCGCTAACGCGCAGCAATGCCAGATCGGTCTGCGGATCACGTCCAAGGACGGTCGCCTCGAGTTTGCGACCATCGGAAGTTTCGACGTGAACCGTGTCCGAACGCTCGAGCACGTGGGCGGTTGTCAGCACCAAATCTGGCGCGTAAACCAAGCCACTGATGACGGCTCGAGGCGCGTGAACGGTCACGATGCTGGGTTGGACGCTCGAGACGGCATCGGCGAGGGCGTTGGAAAAAGCGGTTAAAGAAGTTTCATTCATGGATTGAGTGTACGGAATCTCGAGCGCCACCACACCCGCCGTTTGGTTGGGAAGAACCTGTCCGAACGGTCAGTTTGCGTTAATTCATCGCTCAAGCGTGCCAAGTTCAAGGGGTAATTGGTTTAGTATTGGCATCCAAACTTTTGAGAAAAGTCACCAAATCAACTCGATTCTCGAGCGAAAGCGTTTGCCCCACGTGTTTGGTGTTTGTCAATAACGCGTCCAGATTGCTGGCAGAACCATCGTGCAGGTAGGGCGCACTGAAACCCAAACCCAACAGTGTTGGCACATCAAAACCTTTTATTCCCAGCACATCATTTGGGGTTGTTGTTCCAACCTCACGCAATGCGTCCATCACCTCGAGGTCAAAGTTCGGTGCGAGCGTCCCTGGTAATCCTGGCAGGTGTGAAAACGTCCAGTGATCGCCGCCATGACATACCTGACATCCAGCGTTGATGAACACCTGCCGCCCTCGAGTCACAGCGGTTTGATCCAAGTTCTCTGGCGCATTGGGAACTCGAATTCCCTTCAGAACATAATTGGCAAGCGCGTCCAAATCCTCTGAACGATTTGCGTTGACTTCACCCAACTCTCTGGTGGCGATGCCAGGAGCCAAACCGATTCCGTCCATCAAACCTTCAATATCATGCTCGAAATCTTGGACTTCATCGCGGGTGGCGGAGGCATGAAACGGCGCTGTGCCCTCGAGTTTCCAGAGCGCTTGGGTTTGCCGCAGTCCATCTGGAGAGACCCAAGTTGTGCCGTCAACGCCACCGTCGAAATGGCAGGTGGCACAAGAAATCCAACCCAGATGTGAAAGGCGCGGATCGTTTGCCTTGTGAAACAAGACCTTGCCACGCAGCAAGGCAGGCTCGAGGGTTTCTGGTGCGACCCTGATGCGTTTTAATTCTGTTCTGCTGACCTCGTTTGCCAGATCGAGGACGCTGACATCTCGAGACAGGTAATTCATCACATAGCCCCGAGTTCCTGCTTGGTTGATGACGATGCCGCGTGGGTTGCTGCCCACCCCCCAAAAGCCGATCAGTTTGGGTTTGAGCGGTTGCTCGAGGTTCACGCCCATTATTGCGTCTGTGCCTGCCAGAACGATATAAGCGCGATCTCCTCGAGTGTTGGTGGTGACTGCAATTGGAAAGTTTACTGGGGTACTGAACTCGGTTTCGTTGATGTGCAAACGTCTGTCTGTCAATTCCTGATTTGAGTTCAGCGAAACGGTGCTGAGTGCCCCAGAGACGGTGGTCTCGAAGTCTCTGGGGAGTTCGGGACTGTTGAGCAAATGACTGACAAAAACGTTGCCGTCGTTTATCGCCAACCCCTCGAGTCCGTTGGCATAACCAAAGGCGTAAGGTGCAATGCTGATTTCGGAAACACTCGAGCCTCGAATCAGACTGAGCCAAGCTTCTTTGCCATCGTTGGTCGCCTCGGTTTTGCCTGGGTGCAGACGTGCTCGGCGGTGTGAAACCACCACTGTCCCATCGCTGGCAACGGCAATCGCCCAAGGCATTCGCCCCACTGAGATTCGTCTCTCGAGGGTTTTCGAGCCTAGGTTGACCACTGCCACCTCGTCTTGGGCAGACACCGTCACGAAAGCAGTCTGCCCATCGTTTGAAAGGGCAACTGCACCTGGTTCAGCACCAAGCTTGATGGTGCTGGACTTTGAATCCTCGAGTACGGTCAATGTACCGTCAGCCCGATTCAGTACCACCTGCGAACCATTGTTGGTGACACCAAGTGACCAGGGTTCGCGCCCAACAGCGATAGGCGTATCAGCAGTCAGGGTATTCGTGTCAACTCGAGTGACCGAATCGGCATCGGGATTGACCACCCACACACTGTGTTCATCACTTGAAAGCGTGATCGGACTCGAGCGACTGGCTGTTTTGCTGGGCACTACATTGTTCTCGAGGCGATCAGTACACGCTACTTGCAACGTCAACAAGCCGATGTAGATGCAAGTACGACAAATAGCTTGTAGTAAGGTTCGCAGCATAATTGCTTTCTGAAATGAACGCAAAGGGTGTTCAAAACCCAATGGGAAATTCGACTTTGCTTCACAAATACGCGCTGTGGTGAGGATGATCGTTTATCCTCACCCAAAAAAGGTTCTTAAGGTACGGTCAATGTGACGTTCGTGGGGTTGTATACAACTTGGAAAGAGCGTCCAGTGGTAATCAAGGCATTTTGCACACTCGAGAACGTACCGCTCACAGACCCTGCTGTTATGACCTGAAAGCTGTCACTGACAGCGGGAATAAAATTGTTCAGGCGGTTGATAGTCAAAGTACCAGCCAACGCGGAAGTGCCTGTCACGTTTAAGCTGTCTTTTTGCCCACCCGTGTCCAAATCTATTTTCAAACTTGCTGATGCACCTTGGGTGTAATTTCCATTGATTGTCAGCGTGCCAATACCGTTTGCATCAATGTTCAAAACACCACCAGTGAGGCTGACATTTCCTGTGACTGTGCCGCCGCCGTTGAAAGTCCCACTAGTCATCAGCGTTTCTGAAACGTTGATGACTGCACCGCTTGCCAAAGTGGTATTTCCACCTTGCATTTTGAACAAGCCCGTACCCGTGCCATTCAACGCGCCTGTGATGGTATTCGCACCGTTCTCGATTTGCATGGTTGCACCGCTTGCAATGTTCTGAGTACCAGCCAACTCGAGGTCTATCGCTGCCGTACCATCTTCGGTTTGTAATCTGAAAAGTCCAGCGTTGACATTGAGTGTACCTGTATTGGCAAATGGCACGTACCAAAGACTCTCGAGACCACCGTTCACATCAGCCGTTGGTGAGGAATTGATCGTGCCAGCGTTGATGATTCGAGAACCTACGACGGTGCTTGACCATGAGAACACTGTTTTTTTACCAACATGATTGTCAGTAAAAGTTGCGCCGACATCATTGGTAAAGATAGCACTATCCACAAAAAACAACGTGCCATCTAAGTTAGTAATCGTTCCTTTATTGATTAGGTTTCGGGTATTCAAGCTTCTCGAGCCAGTATTGAACGTACCCGTGCCAGTCAGTGTGGCAGTCGTTCCAATAACCCCTCCCAATGTGCCGTTCGTCCAGGTCAGGTTGATGATGCTGAAATTGTCCGTACCAGTCAACGTACCGCCGTTAAAAATCAAACTGGGAAAGCTCAGGCTCGAGCCAGTGTTTGCGGTCAACGTTCCAGAGGTGATGAGTGTATTGGGGACGTTGAAGCTCGTGCCGCTTGTCAAGGTGGTATTCCCACCCTCAACTTTGAACAAGCCCGTACCTGAGCCATTTATTGTACCTGAAATATTGTTTGTTCCGTTCACAATCTGTAAGGTTGCACCGTTGGCAACGTTCTGAATACCAGCCAACTCGAGGTCTATCGCTGCCGTACCATCTTCGGTTTGTAATTTGAAAAGTCCAGCGTTGACATTGAGTGTACCCGTGTTGGTAAATGGCACGTACCAGTAACTCTCGAGACCACCGTTCACATCAGGCGTTGGTGAGGAATTTATTGTGCCTGCGTTGATGATTCGAGAACCAACGATGGTACTTGACCAAGTGAATACCTCTTGTTTACCAACGTGATTGTCCGTGAAAGTCGCCCCGACATCGTTGTTGAAGATGGCGCTATTCACGAAATACAATGCGCCGTCTAAGTTGGTGATCGTTCCCTTATTGGTCAGGCTTCGGGTATTCAAGGTTCTCGAGCCAGTGTTGAACGTACCCGTGCCAGTCAGTGTGGCAGTCGTTCCAATAACCCCTCCCAATGTGCCGTTCGTCCAGGTCAGGTTGGTGATACTGAAATTGTCTGCACCATTTAACGTACCACCATTCAGAATCAAGCTCGGAAAGTTGATGCTCGAGCCAGTGTTAAAACTTGAAGTACCGCCAGCGATTAACGTGTTCGGAACGTTAAAACTTGATCCGTTTGCCAAAGTGGTATTTCCACCTTGCATTTTGAACAAGCCCGTACCCGTGCCATTCAACGCGCCTGTGATGGTATTCGCACCGTTCTCGATTTGCATGGTTGCACCGCTTGCAATGTTTTGAGTACCAGCCAACTCGAGGTCTATCGCTGTTGTACCGTCTTCGGTTTGTAATCTGAAAAGTCCAGCGTTGACATTGAGTGTGCCTGTATTGGTAAATGGCACGTACCAAAGACTCTCGAGACCACCGTTCACGTCGGGCGTTGGTGCGATGTTGATTGTGCCAGCGTTAACTACTCGAGAACCAACCACGGTACTTGACCAAGAGAACACCTCTTGTTTGCCAACGTGATTGTCTGTGAAAACCGCCCCGACATCATTGGTCAGCACCGCACCAGTTTTGAAGAATAACGTGCCTCCGTTGTGGGTCGCATTGCCTTTATTGATCAAATGCCTTGCATCCAAAGTCTTTGAATTCGCTGTGAAGGTAAGGCTGGTGTTGACCGTGGCAGTCGTACCAGCGTTGCCCTTCAGGATGCCACCAACCCAGGTCATGTTGCCAATGCTCAGGTTGCCCGAGCCTCCCAAAGTGCCATTTTGCAAATTCAAGGTTGCAATGTTGGAAGCCAGATTGACCTCGAGATTTCCACCTAAAATCACCAGTGTTTCCGCACACTCGAGGCTCTGAATCAGAGTGTCACCGCTCGAGTATGTAATGCTTGGAGTGCCTGTCACGTCAATCACCACACGATCCCCGATTTGCGGCGGCACATCACCCGCCCAATTTTGTGCGTTGTTCCAATTGCTGCCGTCACCACCGCCATCCCAAACCACCTGGTTTACTCCCGTTGCTGTGATCGTGACCGTATCGGTATTGCTCAACGAGCCATCAGAAGCGCTTAAGCTGGCTTGGTACTGCCCTGTCTTGTCCGCCACAAACGTGGTCGAAGCCGTTGTCAGGCTCGAGAGTACCGCCGTGCTGCCCGAGGGTTTGCTGGTCAGCACCCACTGAAAGCTTAAAGCATTGCCGTCAGGGTCGCTCGAGCCACTGCCATTCAGGGTCACGGTTGCGCCCGCACTGACGGATTGGCTGTTGCCCGCAACGGCGAGCGGTGCGCGGTTGCCACCCCCCGAAGTTGCGCTGATCGTCACCGTGTCGGTGTTGGTCAAACCACCATCCGAGATGGTCACGGTTGCCACGTAATCGCCTGCCACATCTGGGGTCAAGCTGGGGTTGACCGTGCTTGGGTTGCTCAGGCTGGCAGCGCTGCCCGTGGGTTTGCTGGTCAATTCCCACTGGTAGGTTAACGGGTCGCTGTCAGGGTCGCTCGAGGTGCTGGCACTCAGGTTCACGCTGGTGCTGACCGCCACCGATTGGTTGTTACCTGCATCCGCGATTGGCGCACGGTTTGGAGGGGTGAAGTCAAAGAACATGTTGACCGACTTGCCCGTGTTTGGACCTGTGCCTTCAAAAATACGTTTTTCGCCTGTGATGCGGTCAACTGCCACCGCTTTAAATGGTTGTCCTGCGGGAATGAAAGGCACAAAGAAATAACCACCCGCATCCGTGACCCCCGTAAATGGTCCAGGGTTGTTGTTGGTGTAAATTTTAATCACATAACGCCCAGGTTCGGGAGCAAACAACGATCTTCCTTGCCGCAACCCTAAACTGCTCGAAGCCGCACCGCCCCCACTCGAGCCACCTGCCGCACTGCCACAACCATTGCCGCCAGGCGGTGGAGCAGAACCCATGCCTGTGACATTGCCAGCGCCAGCCCCTGCCGTAGGTTGGCATGGAGGAGGTGGTGTGCAAGTTTGTCGTGTATTGCTGGTTGCTGAGTTAGTACATGTAGGAGGGGGATCAGGGGTAAAGCAGATATCCGTAAAGTAACAGAATCCAGCTAGAGCACCAAGAGCAATACCAACCCCAGCAATATAAGGGGCTGCTGCAACAAGACTCGCTCCGGCTGCGACAACTGCTGGAGGAAACAAAAATGGGAATGTAATTATGTTAAGAAATATACTACCCCCAAGAAATTCTC
>JANLWR010000881.1:0-14904 GCA_031364625.1 Deinococcales bacterium
ACGCAAGCGTTTGAACAGATCGTGGTAGGTTTCAAAGAATTTTTTCGTCACCCGTTCGACATCGAAAGCTTTGACTTGCCGCGAATGAATCTCGAGGGCGCTGGGTGTGCCAGTGAGTGCAATTTCTTTTAAGACCGTAAACTCGTGCTGGCTTGGACGTTGCGGATTTAAAGTCAAACGTGTGATTTTGACCCTGGCATCCGAACGGCTGGGTTTAACGAATACCGTGTTTGGATTGTTGAGACCACGAAATGACAGCAAATAATAGCCTGGGCGTTTTAAGAAATTTTCGCTGATCCGACGAATCAACGTGGTGTTTAAAGCGGTTTTGCACTCGAAATGCACCGCTTGAAAATCGGGCATCTCCACCAGCAAGTACACAGCCTCGAGATCATCCAACACTGCACCCTCGAGCAATGCCTCTTCGGGCGTGTTGGCGACAGGTTCAGGGTCTGCATCGTAACCAAGCAAATGGTACAGTTTGCCAATACCAGCAGCGTCTCGAGCAAAACGAAGATTATCAAGGATGAGACTCATGCGTGCAGGCAGTATAACCAGGATTTATTCTTTTGGGGCGCTCGAGCAGAATGGTGTTGCTTAGATTTCGTTCGTTTCGGGTTTTTCCGATAAGGTTTTCACGGCAAAGAAAATCAGAGCGCCAAGCGGTCCGTACATCAAAATTGAAAACAACACCAAGCCCATCAAAATCGGGTTGAAATTGCGTTTTTGAGACTCGAGGTAGGCGTAACGCCCGACGAACAAATCAAACGCCAGAAAATGAATCCAGCCGATGGTCGCGCCAGAACTCGAGCCGAGCAGCTTGGAGATGCCCTCGAGGTTTGGATTGAGCAGCACCATGAACGTGTTGCCAATGTTTGGAATGATTAACAAAGCGTACAACAGCGCGGCTGGCACGATAATGAACGGCGAGGTAATAATGGTTTTGGTGTATTTCCAATGCGGCAAGAAAATCATTAAAAACCAGAACGGCATGACCAGCAGGCTCGAGAGTGAAAAGACAAGATTCATGTGGTCACTATAGGTTATTTTGGATCAGTCATTGAGGTTTAACTCGAGCCTCAAATACTCAAAACCTGATCTCGAGCGCTATGATGTGCCCATGACCTCTGCCAGATACGCCGGCGATACTTGGGTGTGCATCAAATCCTTGCCCCGCATGATTGCCGAATCTTGGCGGCGCGACCTCGAGGGTGAAGGCATCGAAAGCGTGCTCCGCACCCCTTACGGTTGGGTGGAGCGCAGCAACGTGCTCGAGATTGAAACGGGCATGTACCAGGGCGATGTTGATTTGTTTGTGCCCGAAATCAAACTCGAGGTTGCGATGGAACTTTTGGACTTAAAACCCGAAACCCCTTAAGCTTTTCTTTAACTTGACTCCCCCCATTGTTACGTGCATAACAAAGCTTTGCGCCGTTTGTTCTACAGTGACCGCGTGACCCCAAATGCCCTGTTCGATTACCTGTCTTCACTCGTCTCGCACGACATCAAAATTTCGGTGATGTTGTGGGGTGCGCCTGGCGTTGGCAAGTCCAGCGTGGTGGCTCAAGTGGCGAACGCCAAAAACCTCGAGTTTGTTGACGTGCGCCTTTCGCAGCTTGCCCCCACCGATTTGCGCGGCTTGCCCGTGCCTGAAAACGGTGTCTCGAGGTGGTTTCCGCCAGAGTTTCTGCCGCAATCTGGTCAGGGCGTGCTGTTTTTGGACGAGTTGAACATGGCGCCGCCGACCATGCAGGGCATGGCGCAACAACTGATTCTAGATCGCAAGGTTGGCTCTTACGTGCTGCCCGACGGTTGGTTTGTCTGGGCGGCAGGCAACCGCAAAGAGGACCGTGCCAGCGTGTTCGACATGCCCGCGCCGCTCGCCAACAGGTTTTTGCACCTCGAGGTGGAAAGCGATTTGGAGAGTTTTAAACGTTACGGACTCGAGCGCGGTTTGTCCGAGCAAATCCTGGCGTTCTTGTCGTTCCGTCCAAACCTCTTGCACGCGATGGATTCCAAACATCCAGCCTGGGCGAGTCCGCGCAGTTGGGAAATGGCGTCCAAGCTTTTAAAAGCTGGACTCGAGATTGCCCCCGTGGTTGGCGCTGGTGCTCAAGCCGAATTTGATGCCTTCTGTGAAGTTTACGCCGCACTACCAGCTTTAGAGCAGATTCTCGAGGGAAATTATAGCGCCGCCGAATTCCCCAGCGAACCCAGCGCCCGTTACGCCACCGTGATTGGTCTGATCTCGAGGGTCGAAACTGGTGAACACGCCTTTCACGCCATGCACTGGCTCTCGAGCGTGGCAGGTCACGAGTGGCTCAATTTATTTGCCGTCGATTGCTTCCCCAAACTCCGCACCCGAGGTCAACTGGGCGCGTTCACCACCTTGGCGCTTGGTGACTCGAGTATTCAAGGATTTTTAAAGGAATTTCGGACATTGGTTGGGATTTGAAGCGATGTATGACAACACCTCATCCAGAAACTCGAGTCTCACACCATAAAATGTATTCTGCCTCACCTGAAGCCCCTCATCCGTCAGCTTCGCTGACACCTTCTCTCGCAGGGAGAAGGAACAACAAGAGCCTCGAGCCACACGTGTAGCACAATAAACTCCCTTCTCTCCGAGGAGAGAAGGGTTGGGGATGAGAGGGTAGGCGGACAATCACTGTTTTTCGTGTAGTACAAATCAACATTTCGGTTTAAACTTTCAGCAATCCGCCACAGCACAACTCGAGTTCTGAAGGGCTTTCATGACCGATCAATCAGCACAACTTTTGCTCGAGGTGAGCAACCCAACAACGCCACCTGCGCGGTTGGAACGCCTGGCTTCAAGTGGCTCTCAGGACGTTAAACATGCCGTTGCGGGCAATCCAAACACGCCTTCAACAGTTTTGTGGCGACTTGCCGTGCGTGATCCAAATGCGGTGCTGGGGAATTCGGTGCTGGATTTTTTGATTCTCGAGAATCCGAATTTTCTGGCGGAACTGCCTGTGTTTGCCAGGTTGAGTTTTATGCGGTCTGCACTTGTGCCAGCCGCGTGGTTGGATTGGGTGTTCGCGTGGGGCGATCATGACGCAAAAGTTCAGGCGCTTCAAAACCCTCAGTTAACGCCAGAGATGCTCGAGGCTTTGGAAGGGCGTTTGAAGCTCGAGTTTGAGATTTCTGATTCGAGCCAACCTGGCGATACCCAATTTTCGTTTCTGGCGTTTCTGGCTCGGGGGCATGTCAACCATCCGAACAGGCTGGCGTTTGGCAGCGCCACAAAAACCTTGCGCGATCTGCTGCCGTCGCTCGAGCATGATGCGGAGCATTTAAAAGACGCGGTGGCGCTTGGGTTAGTACCGAATTGGTTGCTCGAGGGTTTGAGTTTAGACGATGACACGCAACTCCGTTTGATGCTCGCCAAAAGCAGTTCGGATCAAAGTTTAATGTTTCACTTGTGTTTTGACGATGACGATGAGGTTCGTGTCGCGGCTCGAAGCAACCCGAATTTAAATGCGGTGGCACTCGAGCGATTGTCGCGGGTTGAAAATATTCAAATTTTGAACAGTTCAGATTTAGAATTACTCGAGACGGCTGGCGTGCAAGCCTTGAGCTTTTTGGCACGCAATCCAAGTGTCAATCTGGCGATGCTCGGGTCATTCATCACGCATTCCGACTGGCGGGTACGGCAAGCTCTGGCGTTCAACCCAACCCTCGATGCAATGTTGCTCGAGCAACTCTCAACCGACGAGGACAAAGATGTGCGCATGGCTGTGGCACAGCACCCAAACACTTCAGCCTTCACGCTCGAGTTTTTGCTGGGCGATGAGGTCGAAGAGGTACGGCTTGCGGCGAAGTCCAATCCGAAGGCTGACCCAATTTGGACTGATCTGCTCGAGCGGGTCGAACGTGGCGATAAAACAGTGCCGCTCGAGGTGTTGCAAAAATGTTGCGAACGCGGCGGTTGGTCGCGGCAACTCGCGCTCAGGCATCCAAACTTAACACTCGAGGTTTTAGAACCGTATTTGACGGGCGAGAGCTGGCATGACCGTGTGGCGGCGGCACACAACCCAAATTTAAGTGCGGTGGATCTCGAGATGCTGGCTCTCGATTCTGATTCTGACGTGCGGCAAGCGGTTGCCATACACCCGAATCTTGCAACAGACTTACTCGAGAAATTCTGTGCAGACGAACAATTTGAGATTCGTAAAAGTGCAGCGCAAAACTCGAAGATTGATTCAATCAAACTCGAGCTGCTCGCCCAAGACGAACACTGGGCGGTGAGGCAAGCCGTGGCGCAGCATCAACATACCAACCTTACAACCTTAAAATTCTTGCTCGAGGACAGCGACAACGACGTGCGCATGGCAGCTCGAGCGGCATTGCATTTGCAAGAACCAAACCAAACCGATTCGCCCAGCGCTCAAAACCTGCTCGGGTTTTACCGTGGCTGGTTTGAAGAGCCAGCCAACACGCACGCCAAACTCGAGGTTGAACGCTTGGCAGCAAGTCAGGACGTAGATCAAAACATTGAACTCGAGCCTGGTGAAGCGCACAAAGTCACCGTGCGGCTCTGGCAAGAAAAATATATTCTCGAGATTCCAAATTTTATTTTTTCGCAACTCGCCAGGGATACCGAATGGCGGGTTCGTCAAGAGCTTGCGGCGTATCCTTTCGTCTCGGGCATGGCGTTGGCGCGGTTGTGCTTGGATTCTGATTCGGATGTCAGAACCTCGGCGGCGGGCAATCCAAACTCGAGCCAGACCATGCTTTGCAAGCTTGCCAACGATGAAGTTGACGGCGTTCGGGCTGCGGTCGTCAACCGTCAGGACGCACCGCTCGCGGCGTTGCAATTGTTGTGCTGCGATGGTGATCCCGAAATCCGAGAACTTGCGCTGAAGCACCCGAACCTGCCGCGTCAGGTGGCACAAAAATTTGAACGCCTGCAAACGCTCGATCCAAGTTTAAACGCCGCGCAACTCGAGGAACTTGCCACCATACCCACGGCTCACGCTTGGATTGCCAAACACCCGAACGTCACCACCAAACTGCTCGAGCAACTCGGTTGGCGCGAACACTGGCGTTTGCGCGAGGCTGCCGCCAGCAATCCAAAACTCGAGCGCACAGTCCTGGCACAACTGGCGCAGGATACCGATTTGGACGTGCTGCGGGCGTTGGCGCGAAACTCGAGCACCAGCAATGAAGTGCTGCTGCAATTGATTGCGCATCCAGACTCGAGCGTTCGCTTGACGGCGCTCGAGAACAAGAACTTGGAATTTGAGACGCTGCAAAAATTGCGTCGCGCCTGCGTGCGGCAAGGTTTGCGCTCCATTCAAGTGTTCAACCGAATTCTGGCGCTCGAGAGTGACCTTGTGCCAACATCCGAGCTTCGCAAACACCGCCATCTGTTCGCCGCGCATCCAGCCGAAAGAATCGCCTTGTGCCTGAACCGCAATTTACCCGAGGATGCTCGAGAAATTTTGCGCCAAGATGCCAACATTTTGGTGCGTTCCGCCGCACTCGAGGTTCAAGCATGAGTCAGCCAGAACCCCAAGCTTTAACCCCCGAAATGCAGCTCGAGCTTGTTGCAAAAACCGAAAAGCTGGTCAGCGGTTCGTTGCTCCGCCTGCGAATGCGCTCCCCATTTTTTGCCACGCTGGCGTTGTACGCGGGGTTTAAAGCCAGTTTTGACCTGCCCACCGCCGCCACCGACGGACGCGACGTGATCTACAACCCCGCCTTCATCTCGAGCCTGCCGTCTATTCAGATTGACGCCGTGATGCTTCATGAGGTCTTGCACGCCGCATTGCTTCACGTGCCAAGGCGCAGCACCCGCAACCCGAAAGGTTGGAATATTGCCGCCGATATTGTCGTCAACGGCGTGCTCTGGCAGAACGGTTTTGAACTCCCAGAAAACACCATCCGCGATACTGACTTTGAGCATCACAGCGTCGAAGAGGTTTACGCCATTTTAGCCAAACAAGCCGAAGACCAGGAAAAGCATCAACTCGAGCATCCAGATTTGCTCGAGCCTGCGAGTGAGGGCAGTGAAGGTTCAAAAGAGGGTGACGCCAAAGCGGGCAGTCCTGGCGGGCAACTTTCCCAGGAGCAACGCAAAGCGCTCGAGGCGCACTGGCGCAAAGCGATGGCGCAAGCCGCCAGCGTCGCCAGGGGTTCAAACCAGGGCAAGCTTCCGGCAGGTTTAACCCGCGAATTTGGTAGCCTCGAGCCTTCACGCCTCGACTGGCGCAGCACCTTATGGCGTTACCTGTCGCACACGCCCACCGATTTTGAAGAATTTGACCGCCGCATGATCGGACGCGGCTATTACCTCGAGAGTCTGTCGGGCATGAGCTTGGAAGTGTTCTTGTGCGTGGACACCAGTGGTTCTATCGACGAACCTCAAATCACGGCGCTGCTGTCGGAGGTGCGCAGCATCCTTCGCGCGTACCCGCACGTGCAATGCACCCTGTACTACGCCGATGCAACAGCTTATGGTCCTTACACGCTCGAGGTGGACGGTGACATTCCAGCGCCCCAAGGTGGTGGCGGCACGGATTTCAGACCGTTCTTTGAAGCCATCAAACCCGACCTGACCGAACTCGAGCATGGGGTGATCGTGTACCTGACCGACGGTTTTGGTGACTTTCCGCTCGAGCCTCCCAACCTGCCCGTGCTGTGGGTGGTGACGCCTGGGGGTTTAGCGCTTGAAGGTTTCCCGTTTGGTGAGGTGGTGTCATTGTTTTTGGATTGAGTTGGTTGTCGTCCGTCCAGAACTGATGCATAAACTGACAAAGGCTTGATTCCAATGCTCGAGTTCGCGGTGTTCGGGGCAACCGTTTCGCAACCAAATGTAATACGCGGTTTGTCGAATCAAATCTTCACTCGGCAGGTTGGTCACGAATTCCTTACAAGCTCCAAGCTCAAAGTCATAAGGCAGTGCGCCGTAAGCATCCCGCCCAGGGTTGGGTTGCGTGTGATGGTAACACTCGAGCGCCAATGGGCAGTTTGTGCCGTAACAGAGCAACATGCGTTAGTTTACGATAAGTCGTTTTGGGATTCTCGAGCATCGAGAGATTTAAGCAAACTGTGCAGCAGTATTGTGCTTTGGCGGCATAGAATGTTGCCATGATTTCATGCCATAATATGTTCCAAGATACAGCTCAAGTTCTATAGGAGTTCATTATGCCCAGAATCACAACCAACAAACAAAATTTCCATGTTCCACTGTCAAATGACGTGTATGAACGCTTAAAACTCGAGGCTCAACATTTGCAGCGCCCAGCGACCGAGGTGGCTCGAGTGGCAATTGAGGCTGCCTTAAAAAAACTAGAAGCCGCACGGATTCACGACGAGATCAAAGCCTATGCACTGGCAATGGGTGGCACTGAGGCGGATATTGATCCTGTATTGCAAGCCTCAAATTGGGCAGAGTTTTCAAAAGACAATTGGGCAGAATCGACATGAACCGAGGAGATATTTTCATGGCGGATTTTGAACCTCGCAGTGGCGCAGAACAGCGTGGTTGGCGACCTTGTGTTGTGGTCATGCACAGTGCGTTTCTCGAGGTTGAAACTTGGTTTTCGGTGGTGGTCGTCCCAGTTTCAAGTGCTCAAAGTCAAACTCGGCGCGGTTTGTCGGTGATCGCGCTTGATGGTGAGCATACGGGTTTGTCCAAACCAAGTCTGGCACTCTGCCACCAAATTACAACGCTGGATAAACGAAAGTTTGGTGCTCGGATTGGTTCTTTGTCCAAGCAACAATTGCTGAGTTTAGAGTCTGGATTGCGGCATACGCTCGAGCTTTCATTGTCTATCGAGCCTTAGAAAACCTTCAAACTTGATAACACCACACTCAAGTCTATTGACAATTCACGCTTTGATTGCTACACTCTGACCGTTGCAGGACGCTTGAAGCTCTTGACTAAAATTGTCAGATACTCGAGCGCAAATTTTCACGCACACAGACACAAAAATAAGCATAAAAACGTGTCTCGAGGAGCATATTATGGCGAAAGCAGTCGGAATTGATCTTGGTACGACCAACTCGGTCATCAGCGTTGTCGAGGGTGGCAAACCTGACGTGGTGGTTAACTCTGAAGGTGCGCGTATCACGCCTTCTGTCGTGGCATTTAAGGGCGCTGACCGTTTGGTTGGCAATGTTGCCCGTCGTCAAGCGGCACTGAATCCTCAAAACACCTTCTTCGAGATCAAGCGCTTTATTGGTCGCCGTTGGGAAGAAGTCCGTGAGGAAGCCAACCGTGCGCCGTTCAAGGTCGTCGAAGGTCCTAACAATGGTATCCGCATCGAAACCACCGACGGTTTAAAAGCCCCCGAAGAGATCAGCGCCATGATCTTGCGTAAAATGGTGGACGATGCCAGCGCCAAGCTCGGTTACAAAGTCACCGACGTGGTGATTACCGTCCCAGCCTACTTTAACAACACGCAACGTGAAGCCACCGAAGCCGCAGGTCGGATTGCAGGCTTAAATGTGCTGCGTATCATCAACGAACCCACAGCCGCCGCGCTGTCTTACGGTTTGGACAAAAAAGGCAACGAAACCATTCTGGTCTTCGACCTTGGTGGCGGTACGTTCGACGTGACCGTGCTCGAGATTGGTGACGGCGTGTTCGAGGTCAAATCCACCAACGGCGACACCCACTTGGGCGGCGCTGACTTTGACCAACGCATCGTCAAATGGCTTGCCGAAAGCTTTCTCGAGGAGCACAAGTTCGACCTTCGCAAAGACCCTTCGGCGTTACAACGTCTGATCGAGGCTTCAGAAAAAGCCAAAATCGACCTTTCGGCAGCCAACGAAACCACCATTTCACTGCCGTTCATCACGTTTGACCCTGAAACCCGCACCCCAATGCACCTCGAGAAACGCCTGACCCGCGCCCAATTCGAGAGCTTGATTGCAGATTTGCTCAAACGCGTGCGCACCCCAGTCGAACAGGCTTTGAAAGACGCCAAACTGGACGCCAGCAAAATTGACGAGGTGATTTTGGTCGGCGGTTCAACTCGAGTTCCTGCCGTCAAAGCCTTGGTGAAAAGCCTGCTGAACAAAGAACCAAACGAGAGCGTCAACCCTGACGAAGCCGTGGCACTCGGTGCTGCCGTGCAAGCGGGCATTCTTAGCGGTGACTCGAGCATCGGTGACATTGTGCTGGTGGATGTGACGCCGCTGACCTTGGGCGTTGAGGTCAAAGGCGGCATGATTGCCCCAATGATTACCCGCAACACCGCGATTCCAGCCAAGAAAACCGAAACCTACACCACCGCCGAAAACAACCAACCGGGCGTGGAAATCAACGTGTTGCAAGGCGAGCGCCCGATGGCGAACGACAACAAGAGCTTGGGTCGGTTTAAGCTCGAGGGCATTCCGCCAATGCCAGCCGGATTGCCGCAAATCGAAGTCACCTTCGACATTGACGCGAACGGTATTTTGCACGTCGGCGCGAAAGAAAAGAGCACGGGCAAGGAAGCCAGCATTCGCATCGAGAACACCACCACGCTGTCCAAAGACGAAATTGACCGCATGATTACCGAGGCGGAACAAAACGCCGAAGCCGACAAGCTGCGCAAAGCCAAAGTCGAAAAACGCAACACGCTCGATAGCTTGCGGATTCAAGCCGAGAAGCAAATTGCTGAAAGTGCCAACGCACCGCAAGAACTCAAAGACAAGGTGCAAAAACTTGCCGACGAAGCCAAAGACGCGATTCAAGCCGACGATGACAGCAAAATCGAGAGCCTGCAAACCAGCCTCGAGACGGCATTGCGTGAACTGATGCAAGCCACCCCGCAAAACGCCGAAGGTGCAGCCGATGCAGGTGCACAAGCGCCAAAAACCGATGAAGATGTGATTGACGCAGACTTCAAACCCACCAACTAAAAAATGCGGTGATCCCGTAGGGGTGGGTTTCAAACCCACTCCTACATAACATCCCTCGGAGAAACACATGAGCGAAACCACCAAAGACAATTTTGAGACACAAGCAAAAGTTGAAGCCGAAATCGTTGATAATCTCGAGAGCAACAACCTTAAAGAGGATGATCTCGAAGCTGGAATGCCAGGCATCGACCCTGACATGATGGCGCAACTCGAGGAATTCCAGAAGAAACTCCAACGCGCTGAAGATCTCGAGCGCGAGGTTGCCGAATGGAAAACCCGTTATGTGCGCTTGCAACAAGATTTTGAAAATTACCGCCGTCGCACTGGCGAAGACGTGGTTGAAGCCAAATCGGGTGGTGAAGCCAGTGCAGTTGAGTCATTGCTGCCAATCTTTGACGACCTCTCCCGAGCCATAGACGCTGGTGTCAAAGACCCTGCCACGCTGCTTCCAGGACTCTCGAGCGTGCGCGAGAATTTCTTAAAAACCGTGGCTGGATTTGGGGTTGAACAAGTTTCAGGCAAGGGTGAAACGTTCGACCCGATGGTTCACGAAGCCCTCGGCGTGCAACCTGGCGACGAGGACGACAAGATTCTCGAGGTTTTTCAGACGGGGTTTGTCTTGAAAGGCAAATTGATTCGACCCGCTCGAGTGATTGTCTCTAAAAAAAGCAATTGAATTGTAGGGGCTGTAGGGGCGCTGCTTCTTCTTGATCCCAAGACGCACCTTCGGGCGGGATCGCTTGACTATAAAATGCACCTTCTTGGTTTCAAGACGCACCTAACGGGCGAAACCGCTAGCGGGCATAGTCGCTTGCTGCGCCCTCGCCCCTACGTCACGTTTATGATTTCAAATCTCGAGGTACAATAAATATCTCGAGCATCAACGGTTGTCCAGGAGTTTTCGGTGAGCCAATACAAGGATTATTACAAAACCCTCGGCGTAGCCAAAAGCGCAACCGAAGACGAGATCAAAGCTGCGTACCGCAAGCTTGCCAAAGAATTTCACCCTGACCGCAACAAGGGCAACCCTGCGGCGGAAGCCAAATTCAAGGAAATCAACGAGGCTTACGAAGCCCTGGGAGATGCCGAAAAACGCAAAATTTACGACGATTACGGATCATCAGGCGGTTTTCCTGGTGGATTCCCTGGCGGTGGTTTTCGTGGCGGCAATCCTGGCGACGCGGGGGATTTCAGCGATTTTTTCAGCAGCCTTTTTGGAGGCGGTTTTAGCCAAGGCACAACTGGCACCAGGGGAACTCGAGGTGGCGCACGGGTCAATACCAGCCCGTTCGGTGACGTCTTCTCCGAGCAACGCGCCCCAGCTCGAGATGTCGAAGGCACGGTGCGTATCGCGCTGCAAGAAGGTTTTCATGGCACGACACGCACGGTTGAGGTTGGCGGCAAACGGCTCGAGGTCGCCATTCCACGCGGCACAAAAGACGGCACAAAATTGCGTTTGAACGGTCAAGCGCCCGGCGGCGGTAACGTCATGTTGACCGTGAAGCTCGAGTCAGACCCAAACATCAAACTCGAGGGTGATGACGTGAGAATCCTGACCGAAGTTCCCGCACCGATTGCCGTGGTTGGTGGGAAAATCACTGCGACAACGCTCGAGGGACGCGGTGAGGTGAACATTCCAGCCCGTTCGCAAACTGGGCGCGTGCTTCGCCTGCGCGGGCAGGGTTGGGTCAAACGCGACGGGTCACGTGGGGATGCGCTGCTCGAGATTCGGATTGCGGTTCCCAAAGAACCCAGCGCGGAAGAACTCGAGTTGTACGAGAAATTGGCAAAAATAACGGCATAATCAAAAAAGTCTGAAGTGCGTTGCGACTCGAGAAGCGTACTTTTTTGTTGCTCGAGTTTTAAATTGGCTTTCCGCACTGACCACAAAATTTGGCGAGTTCGTCACTCAAGGCATTGCAATTCTGACAACGCACCTTCACCACTTGTTGAGCGCCACCAAGTCCTTGAATTGCAGGGATTTCCTCGAGCGCATCTTGAATCATGCCGCCAGTAGAACGGTTGAATGGCTCGAGGTCGGTTCTGGCTTGTTTGGGATTGAGCATAAACCCTGAACCTGCCAATCCAGCACGTCCAATAGCGATCAGGATCATTCCCAAGATCATCAAGCCAATAGCAATTGGCGCACGGATAAACGGACTGGCAAAATTTTGCATGACATTGTTGCTGCACTCTGAAACGTTCTTGAATGGATCGGACGTTGAACCATTGCCGTTGGTAACACAATTTCCGAAATCGGTTGAGGAACCACCAAAGTTAGAAATAGTGCTGAAAAACACGGATAAAAATAGGATAAAACCAACAGCAATGCAGATTAATCCCGCGTAAAACGTCACTTTTCGCCCTAAAGACACTTGATAATTGGGTTGCGATTGCTTCATACCTTACAATACGCGATTCAGGTTCCTTGAGTTCCAGGTGATGCTTGACCCTAGGTCGTTTTGGTTTTTCGAGTCAGAATGAACTTGTGAAGTTTGCTCAGGTTACAACCATTATTTTTACCGCCGCATTGTTGTTGGTTTCTTGTGACAACAGCACCCAAGCTTTATCTCGAGCCACCGCCTCGCACCCTGAAGGTCGTGATGTGTTCGAGAAGAACAACTGCATTCGTTGTCATGAAAATGGCAATGGCGGTTACGGTAAACGCATGGTGGACAACGTGAACTTGAAAAATTTGGATTACATCAAAACCCGAATTCGGCTTGGTCGGGTCATGGGCGCGGCGCAAATGCCAGCTTTCACTAAGACCACGATTTCGGACAAGGAACTCGAGGAAGTGGCGGGTTTTGTGCGGGCGCTGGCGGGTTGGGAGCGTTAAACCCAATTCTCGAGCTTCAAGTTTTTGACTCGGGCGTATTCGCGGGTGTTGTTGGTGACAAGCGTTAAATTCCAAGCTCGAGCGATTCCAGCGTTTTGCAGATTGTAAGCCCTGATTTTCTGACCGCGTTTCTCGAGGTCTATGAAAATATCGGCGGTTTGAATCGCAGCGCGTTGATCGAAGTCAATGACTCGAATACTCGAAAGAAAACTTTCAATCACGGGGCGGAATTTCTTGTTGGCTTTAGCGTTGCGTTTTAACCCAGTTTCAATCTCAAAAATACTGACGCTCGAGATTAAAATTTGTGATGGATGCAAGCTGTCTATTTTGTCCAGAACGTTTTGATTGCGTTTCACCAAGTAACTGAAGGTGTCGGTGTCGAGCAGGTACATCAGGCATCACCGAAAATATCGCGGGTTTCGGCAGCATCTTGTTTTGGGCGCTCGAGTTCAAAAGCTTCGCCGTGCAAAAGCCAGTCTTGAAAAGTTTTATTCCAGCCCGCATTGGGGAAGTACGGAATCAGGCGCACGACAGGTTTGCCATGACGGGCAATAATGACCTCATCGCCGTTTAAGGCACGTTCGACCAGTTGGCTGAGTTTGGTTTTGGCTTCGTGCATGTTGGTCATATCGCTTATTGAATTCATAGCTAATATGCTAGCTAGATTTTGAATTCCTGTCAATAAAAAACTGAACGCGCCAGGTTTTCACTGGCGCGTCCAACAATGGCTCGGGTTTCAGGATTTCAGACTAGTCTTGAATCGTCAACCGATACATCCCATCCTCACGCTCGATTTCGAGGTTCAACTTCCGATTTCCTTTGCGGAACTCGAGCTTGACATTGTCATTGCGGAGTTTTGCTTTGCGGGTGCTCCAACCACGGGCTTCGACCGCATTTTTGTAAAAGCTTGCCAGTTGCGAAATGCTGGCGTTGCTGCGAAACAGCACTTCAACTTCGCCGTCGGTTTCAAAACGTTGGATAAATTGCACCAGTTGAGCGTTGGGGTACAGTACAAGGTTGAGGTCGGCGAAGATCACGTTGCTGGGTTGTGGGGCTGGTGCAACCACAATGATTGGTTGTGGTTGTGGTGCAACGACGACCACGACTGGGGCTGGGGTGTTGGTCAGTCCGCCGCCACGAACTTGAAATTGCGTGTAGCTTGTGACCCAATCGGTGCTTGGAACTGGGGTGACGACCACTGCCAGCGCTCGAGCCAGGTTGTCTTGTCCTTGAACGGTCACGTTGGCGAAGGGTTGATTGCTTTTAAAGCTGGTGAGTTCGCCTAAGTTCAGTTGGCGTTTTGAAGCGACCGCCAGAATCTTGTCTTGTCCGCCAGGACCGTCTACGGTCAGTTGGTAATTGGCACCGGCTGGTGGGAAGGTACGGGTTTCATTGGCGCGTAAGAATTGATTGCCGCCGGACAAACGGTTGGGAAGAATAAGATCAATCACACCGTCGCTGTGGATGCTGAAGACGTAGACATAAGCGTCTTGGTTGACCGAGACTGAAATTTTGATGCGTTCGCCAATGTTGTAAACGGGGTTGTTGTTGCCACGGTCTACGCTGACCGATGTTTGCAATTGGGTTTCGACTGGGTTCACGATCACAGCTTGCGGGCGAATGATTGGGGTGCTTTGCGCGAAGGCGTTTGAAATAACGCTCGAGAGGGCGACGGTAATCATTGCGGCTGTGAATTGAAAAGCTGTTTTCATGGTTGTTCTCCTTTGCTCCTGAATCACTTGCTTGGAGCGTTCGTGTCATGAAGGTACAGCCAGAAAACTGCGGCGCTGTGAGGAAGCATTCAAAAATCTTTAGAAATGAAGCCCAGTTAAAGAATCGCTTCTAAAATGCGGGTTAAATGAGGAAAGCGCAAAGGATCAGCAATTGAATTGGCTTGTAAGCATAAGCCTGTATCCTGTCAGCAATGGCTTTAACTTGCCAAAATACGTTCAATCAGTTGCAGTTCGTCGCTGGCAAAATCTGGTTTCTCGAGCAAACCAACGGCGTCTTCGACTTGCTCTGGACGGCTTGCACCGATTAAGGCGCTGGTCACTTCAGGGTGACGCAACACCCAGGCGAGTGCCATTTGTGCCAGCGTTTGACCGCGTGCTTGCGCCAGTTCTTGCAAACGCCGAACTTTTGCAACTTTATCGCTCGAGATTTGCTCGGGTTTTAAAAACCCAACCGCA
>JANLWR010000502.1:0-3209 GCA_031364625.1 Deinococcales bacterium
ACGCGCCCTGGCAAGGGCGATCACCCTGATCGAATCTGGCAATCCTCGAGCCGATGAATTGCTTTCCGCTTTACGCACTTTAAACCGCTCTGCGGTGGTGATTGGCATGACGGGCGCTCCTGGGGCGGGCAAAAGTACCCTGACCGATCAATTGATTGCGGTTTGCCGCACTAGGAACGAGCGTGTTGCGGTGCTCGCCATTGACCCATCAAGCCCGTTTTCTGGCGGCGCGATTCTTGGCGACCGCATTCGCATGGGACGGCATTACCAAGACCGTGGGGTGTTCGTGCGGTCTATGGCGACAAGGGGCGCTCTGGGGGGTCTGGCAAAGGCGACCGTGGGCGTTTTAAGTGTGCTCGAGGCGTTTGGGTTTGACCGTGTGATTCTCGAGACTGTAGGCGTGGGTCAGTCTGAAATTGATATTGCGCGGGTTGCCGACCACACGGTGCTGGTGCTAACGCCGGCTGGTGGCGATTCCGTGCAGGCATTCAAGGCGGGCATCATGGAAATTGCAGATGTTTTTGCGGTCAACAAAGCCGACATTCCAGGCGCGGACAGGTTGGTGCGCGAAATTCAGGCGGCGCTCGAGTTCAACCCGCACGATGAATTCTCGTGGTGGGCGAAAATCGTGCAAACCATTGCCAGCACGGGGCAGGGGATACCAGAATTGCTCGAGGCAATCGACGCGCACCGTGCGCATTTGGGCGAGGCTGGATTGCAAACCCGCAGGCTCGAGCGTGCCCGGTTTGAAATCATCAACGCCATCAATGATGAAGTACGCGGCATCATGAAACAATCCGAACAGCAGCTTTTGATGCGTGTTCAAAGTGGCGCAAGTACGGCAAACCAAGTGGCTCGAGAGTTGATTGCGGCGGCGCTCGAGAAAACCTAATCATTGGCTCTGAAAATAACCGTCTGTGCTCGAAACCATCCGACACAGCATCAATTCTTTCGTTATAATCCATTCATGCACTCGAGCCTGGATTAAATCATGATTGATAAAAAATCCTTATCCGAAACCGATATTTGCGCCAAGTACATCACCCCAGCCGTGATCGGTCAAGGCTGGACTGAACAGGGTTTGCGCCGCGAAGTCAGCTTTACCAAAGGACGAATTATTGTCCGAGGACAACTTGTCACCCGAGGACAAGCCAAACGAGCCGATTACGTGCTGTACCATCAACACATTCCAATTGCCCTGATCGAAGCCAAAGACAACACCCATGCTGTCGGTGACGGAATGCAGCAAGCCCTGGATTACGCTCAAACTTTGGAGATTCCATTCGTGTTCTCGAGCAACGGTGACGGGTTTTTGTTTCACGACCGCACGGGTTTAAGCGCTGTGCTCGAGACGACACTGGGACTCAATGGTTTCCCCAGCCCAGAGGCACTCTGGGCACAATACCGAATTTGGAAGGGTTTAATCCCAACCGAAGAAGACCTGATCTTGCAACCCTACTATGATGACGGCAGTGGCAAAGAACCCCGTTACTACCAACGTGCGGCGATCAACGCCACCATTGAAGCGATAGCCAAAGGACAAAATCGGGTTTTGCTGGTCATGGCGACCGGCACGGGCAAAACCTACACCGCTTTTCAGATTATTTGGCGACTTTGGCGATCAGGACGTAAAAAACGCATTTTGTTCCTGGCAGACCGCAACGTTTTAATAGACCAAACCATGGTCAATGACTTCAGACCATTTGGGGCGGCAATGGCAAAACTGAGTGTCAACAGCAAAACCATAGAACGCGACGATGGCACGCACACCGAATTACCAACCGCCATGGACAACAAACGCCGTATCGACACCAGTTTTGAAATTTATTTAGGACTGTACCAAGCGATCACAGGGGTCGAAGAGAAACAAAAAATTTACAAAGAACTCTCGAGCCACTTCTTTGACCTGATTATCATTGACGAATGCCACAGGGGCAGCGCCGCCGAAGATTCGGCATGGCGAGAGATACTCGAGTATTTTAGTAGCGCCACCCAAATTGGTTTGACCGCCACCCCCAAAGAGACCAGTTACGTTTCCAACATGGATTACTTTGGTCAACCCGCCTACACGTACTCGTTACGCCAAGGCATTGATGATGGTTTTCTGGCACCGTACAAAGTGATCAAAGTCCATTTAAGTGTTGACATTGAAGGTTACCGTCCAAAACGAGGCGAAACCGATTCGTTCGGCAACACCATTGAAGACCGTCAATACAACCAAAAAGACTTTGACCGCAACATTATTATTGACGACCGTACCAAACGCGTTGCCAAATGGTTATCCGATTACTTAAAACAAGGCGGCAACCGATACCAAAAAACCATGATTTTTTGCGTGGACACCGAACACGCCGCCAGAATGCGTCAAGCCTTAATCAACGAAAACCAAGATTTGGTCCAGAAAAACCCAAAGTACGCCATGCGAATCACAGGAGATGACCCCGAAGGCGCAGCCCAACTTGGCAATTTTATTGACCCAGAAAGCACTTACCCGGTACTGGTCACCACCAGCCGCTTGCTGTCGACTGGCGTGGACGCACAAACCTGCCGTCTGATCGTCCTGGACCGCGAAGTGGGCAGCATGACCGAATTCAAACAAATCCTGGGACGCGGCACTCGAGTTCATGAGGAAACCAAAAAATACTTTTTTACGGTTGTGGACTTCCGCAAAGCCACCAATCACTTTGCCGATAAAGAATTTGACGGCGACCCCGTACAAATTTACGAACCAAACGAAACCGACCCGCCCGTGCCACCCGACACCGACAGCGAAACACCGCCCAGCTTTGACGAAACCATTGTTCAACGCCCAAACATCGATTTACCACTGGAGAACCCAGAGTTTAAAGGCAAATACTTGATCAAAGGTAAATCCGTCCGAGTGATTCTCGAGCGGATCGAGCACCTCGACGAACACGGCAAACTGATCACCGAAAGCCTACGCGATTACAGCCGCAAAACCATTCGTAAACGCTACGCCAGCCTCGAACAATTCTTGCAACGCTGGCAGACCAGCGAACGCAAAGACGCCATTTTCAGCGAACTTGCCGAAGAGGGTTTGCTGCTCGAGCCACTGCAAGAAGAAGTTGGCAAAAACCTAGACCCGTTTGACTTAATCTGCCACATCGCCTTTGACCAACCGCCCTTAACCCGCCAGCAACGCGCCGCGAACGTGCGAAAACAAAACGTGTTTGACAAATACGGCATTC
>JANLWR010000939.1:0-7535 GCA_031364625.1 Deinococcales bacterium
AGAAATTTCGTTGACGCTTCGCCCCAAAGAAAGTTTGGCGCTGCTGGTCACCCGTGCCAGCCGCGATCAGATCAGCGACGCACTCTGGACTGACCTCGAGCCAAACAGTGTGCGCAACAACTTGCACGTGACTTTCAATGCGCTGCGAAAAAGCCTCGAGCCTTGGGGCGTGGCAACGTTTTTAAACGAAGAGGGTTTAACCAATGTGCTCGTGGACGTTTGGGAACTCGAGCGGGCACTCGAGGTTGATAATGTTGAAGCGGTAATGCAACTTTATCGCGGGAAGTTCGCGCCGGGCATGGACATCACGCACATCGTTGAAACCAGGGATGACTTGCACAGGCAGGTGCTGAATTGTCTCGAGCGTCACGCCAGAACCGCCAATCCTGCGCAAAGCGAAATCTACTGCGAACACATTCTCGAACTCGAGCCACTGATGGAAAGTGCCATGAATTTGCTGCTCGAGATTCTGGTGAACTCTGGACGCAAACCCAGCGCCAAAAAACGCCTGAAAGACTTTCAACAGCGGTATCGCCTCGAGTTTGGATTTGAAGCCATGCTCGAGACGCAAACGGTCTTGGGTTAGAGCTTCGAGAACAGACCCAGTAGTGTAAAATGAAATCATGCCAACCACGATTCGACTGGAAACCCAAGTGTCAACGGATGATTTGCTTCATGCCGTCGAGCATTTGCCAGACTCCGAATTGCAAGATTTTCTCGAACGGCTCTGGCGGTTAAAGGCAGCTCGAGTGGCAACGCACCTCACAACAAATGAAACCCTGCTGCTCGAGAAAATAACAAACACCATTCCAAGTGAAGTGCAAAAACGCTTTGATGATTTGGTATCAAAACGCAATGAAAATACGTTAAGTCAGATTGAGCTTCAAGAATTGCTGCTCTTAACCGATCAAATCGAAAATCTTGACGCGGTGCGGGTTGAAGCCCTAGCAACACTGGCTGCGATTCGCAACACAGACCTGCAAAGTTTGATGCTCGAGTTGGGCATCAAGGCGCAATACGTTTAACCATGCCAATCAGTGCAGTAACACGAAAAACTGTGATTGAAAATTCTTTACTGCTGCTCAAGATTCAAGCTCGAGACGGAAGCTTAAAGTTCGTCTCGAGCTTGAAACCCGCTTAGGAATTGGGATTTAATAACATCCCGATTTCGTGGGAAAGGGTGAACACAAGGTTCACCCCTACAGCATGACGTTTTTTTCGTAGGGGCGCTGCTTGCGACCCAAGCCCGCAAGGTGCTGCTTTAAGGGTCAAGAAGCTGCGCCTTGCATTTACGGAAATTATTTCCGACCAATTCCTTAAGGCGTGAAGATAAAATGCCCAGAAGCCTCGATGATTGTGCCTGTATTGCTGAAATTCGTGGTGATCGTGCTGTTGCCTGTTCCGCCCGACTTTAACAGCGTGCCCGCATTGCTGAAGGTCACACGACCTGATGACTCGAGGATGTTTGAATCGTTGGTGAACTCGAGCGTTGCGCCAGCCAGATTGCGCAAGGTGCTGCCGACAGTACCCGAGTAAAAATTATCGCCGATCTTGAGCAGGGCTGCATTCTCGAGCGTACCGTCCAGGTATTTGTAATTGCCGCCCGAGAACAGCATTTTGCCGTCATTAACGAGTTTGCCAGCTCCAACAATTCGTCCGATCTGGAAGTCAAACCCAGTAGCGCCAAAGTTCAGGTGTGCCACGTCACCTGTCAAGACTTGCAAATTGGCACTGAGTGCTCGAATGCTGCCCGTGGCAGTGCCAGACAGCGTGCCTTTGAGTGTAATCGTTCCCGTAAACTCGAGGATTGCCCCCAAAAGCGCATTGTATGTGCCGCCGATTACCGTACCACCCTCAATTCGCAAAGTACCAACCCAAGCCTCGAGAATGCCAGTGTTGGTCAGCGTACCAAGCTCGAGGGCGCTGACACCCGAACCAGCCGTTTTCAAGACCGAACCGCTGTTCAAAAGGTTGATCGCGCCCGAGTTGGGTCTGAAGTTGGCGGCATCGCTTTGAAGTTCAATCGTGCCAGCGTTCCTGAAGAGGTTGCCAGCATTGCCCGAATACAGTGTATCGCTGATTTTGATTGTTCCCAGATTCTCGAGTGTGCCGTCCAGGTACTTGTAATTGCCGCTCGAGAAAAGCATCGTGCCGTCGTTGACCAGTTTTCCAGCGCCGCCAATCCGACCGACTTGGAAGTCAAAACCCGTGCCTGCGAAGTTGAGATGTGTGGCTTCGTTTGCGGGAATGTTGATGTTCCCGTTTGAGAACCTGACGCTGCCCGCAGGAGCACCCGACAACGTACCTTTGACGGTCATGTTGCCCGTCAACTCGAGGATGCCTGAAGCCGTTGCGTTGTACGTGCCGCCGATTACAACGCCGTCCTGAATTCGCAAAATACCGCTTCGTGACTCGAGCGTGCCTGTGTTGGTCAGTGTGGACAGTTGAAGCGAAGTGATTCCTGCCCCGCCCGTTTTGAGCAGCAAACCACTGTTCTCGAGGCTGATGCGTCCAGTATTTTCCAGCAGAGAGCTGTCGCCCGCAAACTCGAGTGTGCCAAGATTTTTAAGCAGTGCGGTGTTGCTGCCACTGTAAAGGTTGTCGCTGACTTTGATTGTGCCTGCATTCTCGAGCGTACCGTCCAGGTATTTGTAATTGCCGCCCGCCAAGTTCATCAGGCTGTTTGCATCGTTGACCAGTTTGCCAGGACCAACAATCCGTCCAACAGCAAAATTTAGACCAGTGCCGCCAAATTTGAGATGTGCCTCCTGAGCATTTGGCACGTTGATGTTGCCATTCAAAACCTCGAGCGTGCCTTCGGGTGATCCGGTCAGTGTGCCCTTGTAGGTAATGTCGTTCGAGAACCGCAAAATTTGTCCAGCGCTGGCCTTATAAACTCCAGAATCAAGTGTGCCACGGTCAATCCGCAACGTGCCGCTGCGTGACTCGAGCGTGCCCGTGTTCACCAAATCGGTTTCGAGACGAGCGATATCAGTACCACCAGTTTTAACGATCAAACCAGAATTTTGCAACGCAATATATCCAGTGTTGGGAACAATGGCGGTGTCGCCCAGTATCTCGAGCGTGCCAGTGTTCTTGAAAACACTGCCAATCGCACCCGAGTACAGCACGTCCGACATTTTGATGATTCCAGCATTACTGAGTGTCCCGTCGAGGTATTTGTAATTGCCGCCCGAGAACAGCATCAGGTTGTCATTTTGCAGTGTTCCAAGCCCGGCAAGATGACCGATGCGGAAGTCAAAACCAGTCCCGCCAAAGTTGAGGTGTGTGGTTTCGCTGTTGTTGACGTTCAGGTTGGCGTTGATGACCGCCACCGCGCCGCTTGGATTGCCCGACAGTGTGCCTTTCAACGTCAGGGTGTTGTTCAGTTGCAGCGTTGCGCCGAGGGTTGCGGTGTACATGCCAGTCTCGAGCGTGCCACGGTCAATGCGCAGCGTCCCAACTCGAGCCTCGAGCGTGCCAGTGTTGACCAGATCGGTGTCGAGATACGAAATGCCTGTGCCCGCCGTTTTGACGATCAAACCCGAATTTTGCAACGAAATGTAACCCGTGCTGGGGACAATCGCAGTATCGCTCACAAACTCGAGCGTGCCCATATTTTTCAAGACGCTGCTGTTCGCGCCCGAGTAGAGATTGTCAGAAATCTTGATCGTTCCAGTGTTCTCGAGCGTGCCCGCCAGGTACTTGTAATTGCCAGCGACCAAACTCAGTTCGCCGTTGTTGACAAATTTGCCTGTGCCGCCCAGCGTGCCATTCGCCCAGGTGGTCTGACCATTCAAGACAACCGTGCCGCTCGAGTTCAGCGTTCCGCCCTCGAGTTTAAAACCGTTGGTGATCGCACCCGCAGCGACGTTGATCGTACCCGCGACAACACTGACGTTGCCGACGTTGCGGAGGCTGTGAACGCTGGGGTTGGAACTGGTCTGCAAACGCAATTCGCTACTCGACTGAATCAGGATCACGTCCGAGTCGAGGGTCGGCAGTTTGTCCTCAGACCAATTTTTGGGGTCTTCCCAACGGATGTCGTCGCCGCCGCCGTCCCAGTACGCGCCGTTCAGTTCCCCGACCAGCACCTTGGATTTGCCCACAATGCTGTCGTCCGCACTGAGGGTGGCTTTGATCTCGCATTCTTGCTCCTTGCTGGGTGCGGTGAAGGTGGCAATATTGCCATCAGTGCTCAAGTGACCGCACGAGGTGCTCCAACTGACCAGGTCGCTGTTGGTGCCGGTCACGAACGCGCCAAACCTTTTTTGCTGTCCGTAGCGCACAAAAGTCACCGGCGGACCAACCAGAATGCCGAGCTTGTTGGGATCGATGCCGTACGCGTAATTGGCAAAACTTGGGTCGTTGGTCAGTGCCACATCGTAAACGCAACCATCAAAAACGCTGGGCGTGGTAATCCCTTTCGCCAGACAGATTTGCTCTGCCCAGGCGCGTTTGGCGGGGTCAAGATCCTCAAGGCTGACCACATTGGGCGGAAATTGGAAGTTCCAGCGTTCTGGCGCTTGCGAAAACAGCGAACCCGCCGAGTACAACGGCACACGCCACGAGCTTCGGTACTCGAGGTACAAGTCTTTGGGCGCTGGATTACTCAGCACCGCACCGCCACGAATCCGCAAGTCATTGCTGGGGTCATCGTTGCCGTCGCCCAGAAGTCCCTCGAGTTGACTGCTGCGTTCGGCGACGGTGTAGACCTCGAGCGAACCGAGGAAGGTCCCGAGGCTGGCGCTGACCATGCTGCCGTCAGGCAAAACGATGCTGACCCTGCCCGCCTCTGCGACCACGATCATGCCGCCGGCAAGTTGTTGTTTGAAGATGTTGGCGCTTTGCTTTTGCCCATTGATCCAGATGGCGGGTTGTCCTGAAGGACTCGAGTAGACTTCGACCACATCGCCGTTGCCGCGCACCGCCACGGCATCGTTGACCGAGACGCTGTCGCCGTAAGGAATAAACCTCGAGTGGACTTCAAAATCGTCTTGGCTTGATTTGGTCAGCACATAATCGCCGACGCCCTGAAAGTCGTAATAACGCCCGTCGAGGGTGATTAGGTGCGGGTCGCCGTGGCTGCCACCTTTTTTGGGTTTCTTGGGTTTTGCCGGGTCTGGGTCGGGGTCTTTTTCTTTCCAACACTCGAGCGTGACCGCCACCGAAGTGGGTGCGTCGGTAATGGCTTTGCCGCCCGTGTCTTTAAAGGCGAGTGCGGCGTTGCCGCTGTATGTTCCGGCGCTGTCTGGGCAGGTCGCAATCAGACCGACGGCGCTGCGCGTTCCAGCCTTCAGCGCAGCGCTTGCGCCACTGCGGATGCCGACGATACCGCCGCCGGTTGCGGTGTAATTGACATCTTGGCTGCCGCCGTTGGCGATGGTGAACGAACCCAAGGCTTTCTCTTTGACTTTGGCACGCAGTTTGACGGGGCTGGGCTGGGCGCTCAGGTCGCTGCAACTGATTTTAAAATCGCCAACGTAATTGGGGGATTCCACGACGTTGTACATGTAATTGTAAGCGATCAGTTTGATGGTCACGGTTTTGCTTAAAGACAGCGAGGCTTTTTGGCACATGTCCGCCGTGACGGTAAACGAACCGGTCAAAATCCGTTCGTTTTGCACGGTCAAATTGCCCAGCTTGGTGTGCGTGATGTTGCCGCCCAGAGCCGAATCGCCCGTTTTTAACCACAGTTCGGCACGGTGGGGCCAAATGGTGTGGACATCGAGCGGCAGGGCGATCAGGTCGGTGATCGGTTGAAGCCACTGCACGTTGCGGGCGATGGTGGCACGAACCTCGAGGGTTTGGCTGGCTTTGACGGTCATCGGGTTGGCGCTCGGGCTGGTGATCGATTCCGCGATCAGGTTGCGGTACGGCTCGAGGATGTTGAGTTGCGGCAGTGCCAGCAAGGGCGGCGGTGGGGTTTCGGCGAGTGGAATTTTGAACAGTTTTAAGATCAGGGTTTTCAATCTGGGGTAGGTGGCGGTCAGGGTTGCGGCGACGTAAGTGTTCGCGCCAGATTGATTCTTTTCGTTGAACAAGACCCATTCGGTGTTGGACCAAACCGTTTGGGTTTCTGGTCCAGCTTTGGCGGTCAGCAAATCAATATAAAGCTCATCGGCGATGCTTTCAATCTTTTCACCGATCAAGGGCAGTGAACCAAACCAGTCTTTGATTGTGCCAATCAATTCGCCGCCAATCTGAAATCCCGCCACGAGGTTGTAATACGCCCCCATTTTAAAATTGATGCTCATCGGTTTTTCAAAGGTTGATTTCTCGAGGTAAACGCTTTTGGTGTTGTTGGAATTGCTGCATTCTTGCCAGGTGCCGCACAAGGGTTTCCAACCGCCTTCTGGGGTGTACGTGCCGCCAGTCCAGTACGAGCGGCTGAAATCCAATTTAAAACCCGCCCGCAGCGAGTTGCCGGCGGTCAACGCACCGCCAACTTCCAGGGACGGGTAAAACTTTAATCCAGGCTCGAGAAACGCCGACAGCAAGCCCGCCAGCGGAAAACGCCGCGACCAGACTTTGGCGGGTTTACATTTGAGGCTGGCATAAGCGCCCTGTTCAAATTTTACTTCGGGGTTGACTTTCAAGACCAAATCGACGCCCGCCTTGAAGTAAAACTTTTGCAGCACCCCAGATTTCATCTCGAGAATCGCATCCCAAATTGGGTTGATGCCAACCTCGAAGGGGGGATTGGTCGAACCGACAAATTGCACGCCCGCCGAGGCTGTACAATCCCAGAGTCCTTCGTTGGCGCTGCCAGCCGCCTGACGGTTTTGGGCTTTTTGCTTGATCTGCCCTTTGAATTGGCGCAGCGTGCCTTGTCGCCTTAGTTTGGCGCTGTCGATCTTGAAGCTGTACTCGTCAAAAACTTCGGTCAAGCTCGGCAACTCGAGTTGCACCAGCACAAAATTGCCCCTGGTTTGGCTTTTGATGACACGACCGGCAATTTCGGCTCCGCCGGCTCCGACAAGGAGCTTACCGTCGCTCGGTGCTGCGCCGCGCAAGACGACGCCGTAACGAAAAGCGCCGCCCAGGTTTTCATAGAGGGCGGCAATTTCGCCCTCCGCAAATCCGCCAATCATGGTTTGCGTGCCAAAACTGGTTTCATCTGGCTTGAAACCTTTCAGGTCAACGTTGGACGGCACGCCTGGAAATGGAAAAACCACTTGCGCATCGCTCAGGGTTTCGACCCCAGGTTTGAGTTTGGCAGTCGAGATGATGACAGGATCAGAAAACACCGTCGGCTGATTGCGAATTCTGGCGGTGATCACCCCCGTACCGATTGTTCCCGCCGCCTGCACCGTCACCATCCCCGGCTTGCTGGGGTCACTGCTGATCTGCACCTGTGCGGGATCAGAATTTAACCATTCAATGTCCGTGATCTCGAGTTTTGAGCCGTCCGCGCCGTAAGCTGTGGCACTCAAAACCTGGCTTTTGCCCCCAGGCTCGAGCAGCAGCGCTGCGGGCGAAACTTGAAGCGCCACTGGCACAGCCGGCGGTGGAGGCGCTTGCCCACAGCCCGC
>JANLWR010000948.1:0-4336 GCA_031364625.1 Deinococcales bacterium
CCGCGACCGAGGAGTTCGTCGAGATCGCAAACCCCTGCAACGACGCCGTCGACCACACAAAAGTTCTGAAGCTGATATTTACCGACTAACCCTCGATTTTCACAAAACCCTTGCCCTCGAGCCTGACCTGATGCACGATTCGGTGATCTTGGCTAGTGCCATTTTCGGTCGTGGCAGTCAAGTTAACGTACTTGGCGATGGGTGAATTGATGACCTTTTTCGCCAGCGTTTCTTCGACCTGAAAAATTCCAGCACTGTTGTTCATACTCACATTAATTTCAATCGGTTTGTCCGTGCCCCTCGAGATCACCACCTGATCGACCGCCAAAGCTCCGACGCTGTGAATGTCCACCTTGCCAAGCGCAAACGCCTTACGCCCACGACCTTTGGTGATGTCCGTGCCGTCGGCAACCGCCGTGATACCACCCTCGAGCGTTAAGGGCGCAGGATTGAGGTCGTGGCAGTTGATCGAATGCAAAATAAAACCACGGATCTTGGTGCGCAGCGCAACATCGGCATAAATTGGGGTCAGCAGCCGCTCGAGGATCGGCATGGCAAGCATGACACCAAAAGCTTCGTGGGCATTGCGGTGCACCTGATTGCCAATGTCGTGCAACATCGTGCCGATCAAAACCACGAGGTAAGTGTCATCGATGTCACCCGTACCAGACTCGAGCACGTCACCGCGCACGCCAGTCTCTAAAAGCAACTCGAGGATTGCCAAACTTGCCGCACCAGTCACCCAAGAATGCACCCGCCCGTGATCGTTGTAACCCAATTTGCGCACCGTGATGTAATTTGCCATGTCCCAGTTCGCCAGCGCCTCGCTGTCGTGCGACAAAGCCTCGTAAGCCGCAAGCGCTTTTGGGAAACGCAGCAAATCCGTGCGAATGGCACGGTCTGCCTCCTCGATCAATTTAGCCCTGGGTGTGGCAAATTCCACACCGTTTGAACCTGGTGTGGTGAATTGTGAACCTTCGGTTCGCTCGAGACTGGCTTCGCGTCCGGCGGTCATGTCCAGTTTTAAACGTTGCGAATTGTTATGTTTTTGCGTCATGCAAGTCACTCCTCAGCCAATTCGTCGGGATAAAAATCAATTCAAAACCTTTCGAACCGCTACGCAACAGGATACTGCCGAGCGCTTCAAAAAAACGCACATGACGGATTTTCACGCAGGCAAAACCATTTATAGAGCATGATGAAGTGATGCCATGCCCTTCAAAACCACAGCAATCCACTCGAGCAACCCTGGCTCGAGCCGAAGTCATGCCAAAAAACATAACTGTGCCAAACTGGATGATTCATGATTGAACCAACCCTCAAACTCTGGCTGGTGCGCCACGGCGAAACCACCTGGAATTCGGAACGCCGCGCCCAGGGACACCTCGACGTGCCACTCTCGAGCCTCGGGCGCGATCAAGCCACCATGCTGGCGCACCGTTTGCGCGGCACAAGTTTTGACGCCATTTACAGCTCCGACCTGTCACGCGCCCTCGAGACTGCCAGAATTGTCAACAGCAACCTTGGCGGACGCAGCCAAGTTCTGGCAGACGCCCGTTGGCGCGAACAAATGCTCGGCGCGTTGCAAGGCTTGAGCACCAACGAGGTCGCCGCCATGCTCGAAGCCAGGGGCGCAACCCGACCCGTGCTGGTCACAGAGCGTTACCCCGACGCCGAATCTAGGGCTGAACTGATGGAACGCGTCAAACTCGGTTTGCAAGAACTGATACGCCGTCACCCCGACGGACGCGTGATCGTGTTCTCACACGGCGGCAGCATTCGCGCCGCCACCAGCGTGCTGCTGGGCGACACGGAGCAAAAACTCAATTTTGGCGGACTGGAAAACACCAGCATCACCCGCTTCAGAATCTTAAGCAACCAAGACACCAAACTGCGCGGCACGATGCTGGCGTACAACGACTCGGCACACCTCGAGCACAATTACAGCTCGGGTTTTCGCGCCGACAACAACGAAGCTTAGTCCTGTTGTTGGTAAGGCTCTACACTTTCTTCCGCTTCGCTTCAAAAAGTTTCGAGCCTTTCACAACAGGACTTTTACCCTGCTCGCCTCTTGGTTCTAAAACGCACCTACGGGCAGAACCGCTTCGCTCGGAAAGTGTTTCACACTTTCGGGTTTTTCTTATAGTGCTAGGCTAAACCCATGTACGCCAAAGACATCATCGCCCTTGACAACCTCGAGTTGTTGCCACGCGTGATTCATGACTCCGACGAGGTCAACCCAAGCTGGTCAGGACTCGACCTCGAGCTGCCAGGACCACTCTGGGCGGAAGTCCCAGCCAACTGGTCTGGACGCATCACCAGCCGCCGCGAGGACGCCCTCGGGTCAATCTGGCTCGCGCCACCCGTCAAAATGAAATTGCTTGTCCCCATGATGCGCGAAGCTCGAGACTTGGGCGCCATCGCCGCCGGCGTGGACTTCAGCGCCCTTGCCGCCGACCTCGAAACGCGCCCACGCAGCGCCGGTGAACTCTCCGAACTCAAAAGTGCCTGCGGACTGCCCTTCGTGGTTGCAGGACTGCTCGACCCTCGAGACGCCGAACGTTCCGCCGAAGCAGGCGCAGACGCGATCATTGCCAGCTCGAGTTTAAGTGCCTGGCTCGGCGGTCCAAGTTTGGTCGCCCTCGTGCCAGACTTGCGTGACGCTATAGGTGACACCCTGCTGTTCGCCAAAGGCGCAGTTCGCAACGGCGCGGACGTGCTACGATACCTCGCGCTCGGGGTCGATGCCGTGGTGCTGCCAGGCGCGTTAAACCCACACCAGATGCTCGAGGAACTGTCCAGGGCTATGCGCGTCACGGGATGCAACACGCTGGATGAAATCAGTTACGACCTGATTTTTGAACCCACTTTTGATTGACACGATATGCTGTAAAGCATGAACCAACCAAAAACAAATCTTGAGATTTTGATTGAAACTCGAGTCACCATTGCGCTTCTCTCATCCCCGACCCTTCTTGCCCCTTACGGCAGCACCTTCGGGCTTGGGGCGCTTCTCTCAACATCGAGAGAAGGGAGAAAATCTATCAATCTCTTTTCCAGAACACTGTTAAGGATTTCAGTATGATCGCCTTTCTTGAAGGTTTGGTTTCCGTCACTCGAGAAACCAGTGCCGTGATCAGCGTGGGCGGTGTGGGACTCGAGGTGTTCTGCCCGAGAAGCACCTTGGAACGTTGCACTCCTGGTAAACCCATTCGGCTCGAGACTTACCTTTTGGTGCGCGAAGATGCCTTAAGTTTGTTTGGTTTTGCCGATGCCGACTCGCTCGAGGTTTTTAAACTGCTCTTGCTGGTTTCGGGTGTCGGACCAAAACTGGCGCTTGCGGCTTTAAGCACGTACTCCTCGAGTGTGCTGGTTGGCGCGGTCTTAAACGAAGATGACAAGTTACTCTCGAGCATTTCTGGTGTGGGCAAGAAAACCGCCGAACGCATTGTGCTCGAGTTGAAAAACCGAGTTCCAGCGCATCTCAGTGTGACGCAAAAAGGACAGAAAACGCCCGCCATTTCGGACGCTGGCGCGTACCGCGACGCGGTGGAAGCGCTGGTGGCGCTCGGCTACCGTGAAGCCCAAGTGCGCGGGGCAGTCTCGAATTTGCTCGAGGCAGAACCAGACTCGAGTGCGGAGAATTTGATTCGGAAGGCATTGGCAAAATTGCGGTGAGGCTCGAGAGAACAAGGGTAATCAAATACACTGGGGTCATATGAAATTCACCACACGTCCACCTGAATTTGATGTAGAAGAACTGTTCCCATTTTTGCATGGTCGTGGTCTGCCGACACTCAGATTGCATCCTCGTAGACAAAGCAACTTGCCACCGAACATCAGCAAATTTGGTGGGAACTTTGTTTGGTCTAAAGACGAACCATTTCCTGAAGACCCATATTCGGAAATGAAAGCTGTACCAGTCTTGCAATTGCGCCAAGAAGGCGTACCTCATATGCCATTTTCACCTGGAACAAATCTAATGCAACTGTTGTGGATTCCACAAAGCTCTGATTCAACCGAATACGATCCACATCTTTTGGTGTTCTGGCGAAAGCTCGAGGATTTGGTAGATCATGTGTTGCTCGAGCCAGAATATGATGCAGACGAAGATATGTTTCGGGTTGAAGAGTGCGCAATTCATCTCGAGCAAGTGATCGAATACCCATATTTAGGCGAACTCAGCATTTTTGAACGACAGGCAATCCATGATTGGGAAGCAACTATTTCGCCGCCCCTACCGCTACATTTCAATCCTGAACCTATCTATCAATATCGGCTATCAACCTGTCCAGGATCAAAAGTTGGTGGATACCCAGATTGGTCAGGGCAAGAC
>JANLWR010000961.1:0-5770 GCA_031364625.1 Deinococcales bacterium
GCTGATCGCCCGTTCAAAAAAGTTGATGCTCGCACCCTCATTTGCGCCGTACACCCAACCCACGCCTTTGGCGACAATCTCAGCGTGCCACAAACCGAAAGCGACCATGCACGAGGCGCTGTTGCGGTCCAAATCAAGACACGTCTCGAGATTTGTTTTGATTTTGGTTCCAAGCCCTTGTGAGAGTGCCGCCAGCGTACCACGCAATTGCGAGAGTCGTCCGAGTGCTCGAGCCAACTCGAAGTAACCTGCGGCATATTTGCTGTTTAACTTAATGGCGTTGTTGGCGTACTTTTCGGACACGGCGTACATTGGTTCTTGCTTGTTTTCGGGTTGAGTACCAGCGTAAATGCTGTTGGCTTTGGCGGCAAAAGTTTGACCTTCGGCAGAATCGATATCGGCGGCAATGTCAACGGCGGCTTTAAAATCACCTTTGGCATATAGTTTCTGGGCGTCTTGTAATGGCGTGGCGAGACTCGAGTTGCTCAGTAAAAATCCAGCAAACAGTGCGGCGGACAGCAAAAACTTTTTCACAAGTGATTCCTCCAGAATTTTGGACTGAGTACAGTCTATTATGACTGCGCCTCGAGATCAACAGCGTTATTTTGAGGGTTTATTTGTGCTTGACATGTAAATACGCCGCAGGGTGTCTTTAGCTTTTCTTGAGGAATCTGAAAAAAGTTGAGGTTCTTCAATGATTGAATGTTGCCAGACTTTTATCATGACTGATTTCAAAAGAGTGGGCTGGCAGAATAACACTTGATGAAGACTTTAATCCCCAGTCCAATCCTATTGTTGATCCCAAAACGCAGGATTTTCTTTGGGACTACCGTAAGTGGCGTACAACTTCTGACGCTCGAGCATGTAAGGTTTGTAAGGCGCATTTTCGGCTGGAGTTCTCGAGTTAAAAATCTCCAAATGTGGTGCGACCACACCAAATCACGGCTGCCTTTGCTCCAGAACCCAAAGTCAAAGCCCGCAGTGTCAAATACCCGCCAATATGTCCCCACAAACCAACTTTGCTCGGGTTGGCTTGAGTCAAGGTTTTGATGCTCGAGATGGCGTTCATAACATCTATCATGTAACCCGCCGAAGTGTAAGCGCTCATGGTTAAAAGCGTCAGAATCTTAAGACCATCAAATTGATAACTGGCGATCCACTGACGGCAATTGACACCGTTTTTGAGTTGCCGCTCGAGCTTGATCTGACTTCCTGGAAAAACTCGAGCTTGCAATGCCACGATGCGATTCGGGTGCGTGATCGGGTCGGGAAAAACCCGAGCCGCCAATGCCACCGCGCCCAAGCACGACACCGCCAGCATAATTCGTTTCATGCTTTATGGTGCAAGGTTTTTGAAGCCAACACAAGCTCGAGCATCACACTTAAGACTCGAGCCAGGGATTGACCAGTTGAATGGGCAAAGACTGGAAGTCAATGGTGTTACGGGTTGCCACGACCAAACCATGAACGTATGCAATCGCCGCAATTTGCGTGTCAGTGACCGTCAACGGCGTTCCATTCTTACGGTTTTCTCCTGCCCAACGTCCGTAAACTCGAGCGGCACTGGTGTCGAAAGTTAAAATCCGATTCGTAAATTTTACCAAGACTACAGTTTCAAACCAAGATTGGATTTTTTTAGCTTTCTCGAGGTCACGTTGTTGATGAATGCCCATTTCAATCTCTGCAATCGTAAAACTTGAGAGATGGAGCTGGCTAATTGGTTGTGAATAAAACCAATTTTCGACGTTTGCGTTGGGGACTTTTTTCTGCAACTCGCTGATGCTGTTGGTATCCAACAAATATTCAATCATCAAAGTCGATCTCTCGAGGTACAGCTTGAAGACGTTCAAATGGGTCTGGATCGTCATCCTCGAGAACGGGGTCAAGTGGTCGCAGTGCATCCCAAGCGTTCTCTTGAGGCAATAAATTCTGATATGCCTCGAACGACATCACCACAGCCGTTTTTTTAACGTGTTTGGTGACCACATGAGGTTCGGTTTGAGCCAGTTCGATCACTTCACTGAACTGGGTTTTCGCATCGTTTAACGCCCAAATTTTCTGCATCAAAACCCCGATTCTGGTTGAATCAACCAGAATAAAGCGTACAACCTCGAGTTAAAATCTGCAATCTTTACTTTTCACTGCTCAAGTCAGCAAGTTGAAAAAGCTTTAAAACTACTTGCTGAATATGGTTTTGCGTAAATTTTCTAACCACAATCGACGTTCTACTACGCCTAGAGCGACCAGAAACGATACGCTGCGAAACCTGCCTTCTCGGTCACGGTATTGAATGTAGGCTGTTTTGGAACCACGCCAGAAAGACAATTTAGAAATGTCGATACAAACCACATCCTGAAAATGAATCTCTGTTTGCTGTCCAAATCGACTGCATAAAAAAGAGCGTTGCCCACGGTGGACATGGTACAAAATCAGGATTTGCCAAGATATAAAAAGTGATATGGGAATCATTAAAAAGACCATTTCCCATCGTTCAGTCGGTGATGCCGCGTGCCGCATGACACCGTGCCCCATCGACATTGTGGGAGTCGTTGCCATACAAAGCGGAATTGCCAGAAAAAACCCTCCAAGGCAGTGCATGAAGGTGGTCCAACGGGTAGAAATCCTTGTAGAAAATTGTCGCAAAATCATACCACCCAGTACGCGTCCTCGAGCTTTAAGGTTTCATGCGGGTCAACATGCGCGGGAACGGAATGGCTTCACGCAAATGCCCAATCCCACAAATCCAAGCGATGGTTCGCTCGAGTCCCAAACCAAAGCCCGAATGCGGCACAGAACCGTATTTGCGCAAATCCAAATACCAATCGAACGCCTCGAGCGGCAAACCATGTTCGAGGATGCGGGATTTCAGCAGGTCGTAATCGTGAATGCGTTCCGAGCCGCCAATGATCTCGCCGTACCCTTCGGGCGCAATCATATCGTTACACGCCGCCAGCCGTGCATCGTGCGCTTGCGGCTGCATGTAAAACGCCTTGATCGCCGCAGGATAGCTGTGAATCATGACCGGACGGTCAAAGTTAGAACCGACCGTGGTTTCGTGCGGCGCACCAAAATCCTCACCCCAAGGCACAGGCTCGAGCGTATCCACACCTTCTGGTAATGTATTGTTAGCGATTTTTTCGGCAATAAGCTTGATTGCATCGTCATACGAAATTCGTGGAAAATTACCGCTCGCCGTCGGCTCGAGTTTTGACGTGTCGCGCTCGAGCAATTCAAGTTCGGTTTTGCAATTCTCGAGCGCCCGACCCACCAGGTAACTGACAAAATCCTCTTGCAGGCGCATGTTGTCTTGCCAATCGTTAAACGCCACCTCGGGTTCGATCATCCAAAACTCGAGCAAATGCCTGCGGGTTTTGCTTTTCTCGGCGCGGAAAGTTGGACCAAACGTATACACCTTGCCGTAAGCCATCGCGCCCGCTTCGGCGTATAACTGCCCAGATTGCGAGAGGTAGGCTTTTTCTTCGTCAAACAAGCTAATCTCGAACAGATTGGTCGTGCCTTCAACCGCTGTCGGCATAAAAAATGGCGCATCAAACCGCAAAAAACCCCGCGCATGAAAAAAGTCGTGGATTGCCCGTTGAATCTCATCCCGCACCCTCGAGATTGCCCAAGGTTTACGATGCCGCAAATGCAGATGCCGGTAATCGAGCAAAAATTCTACCCCATGCTCTTTGGGCGTGATCGGATATTCCTCGACGGGCGCAGCAAAAACCCGCAGCGAGATTACACCCAGCTCAAAACCACCTGGCGCTCGAGCATCCGCACGGACTGTTCCCGTGACTGCTAAACTGGTTTCTTGGGTCAGATGCTTGGCAAGCTCGAAATCTTCCTGGGAGACATCGTTTTTGAACACGGTGGCTTGAATAAAACCTGTGCCATCGCGCAGTTTTAAAAAATGCAACTTGCCTTTCGAGCTTTTATCGGTCAGCCAGCCCCGAACCGTAACTTCCTGATCTGCGTGTTTCGCAACGTCTTCAAGATAAATTTGCATGATGAAGATCATACGATTCTCGAGGGATTTGGGCAAAGGGGAACAACAAGGGCACAGCAAGCGACCCAAGCCCGTGAGGTGCTGCCGTAAGGGTCAAGAAGCAGCGCCCTTGCGGGATACCTCATTTCTTGCACTTATGTACCAGACGCATAATCTTACATTTCCGCTCGCAAATAAGGTTCGAGTTCAAACACTTCCCGCTCGAGCACAACCCACTCCAACAAGGCAAACAACAATCTGCGAACCTCGAACGCTAATGCTTGCCAGTCAGGTAAAACACCTCGATCCACCCTTGAAATACTCGTCAACATAAACGCCATAAATGACAACAGCAAGAACCGAATCGTGCCAAGCAACGTTCGTTGACCGAATTGATCTAAACCAAACCTGCTTTTCATGACTTTAAAGAACCCTTCTATCGCCCACCTCGCCCTTCCCCAGGTGATAATCGTCAAAGCATCCCCAGCTTTCGTGCTGACCACGTAACGCCATTCAAATTCCCCACCATGAAGCTCGAGTTTAAACCAACTCAGCCAAACTGGAACACTGCACTTTTTTGAGGAACACCATCACCCCACGACGACTGAGTTCAGTCAGTTTGAACCCTTGTTCGGTTGTTCGATCACACGTCATCCCTGTTACGGCATGAATCTTGTGTTGAACGCACGTTTCAAGGAATTCTGTTGTACCGAAAGCAGTGTCAGCCAAAGCGCGTATCTTAAAATTTTTGGGTAAGGATCGTTCAAGTTTTTTGAGTAAAGCAAGGGCTAATTGCGTCAGGGTCGCTTTTCCCTTAACTTTCCAGATGGCGTAATGAAATGGGTAACTGTGCGTTCCAACACTGATGTACAAAACAATGATGTGTAAGCCTTTCACAGCGTCGAACACAGTGATTGGAAGTTCAGGAAAGTTCCCTGTTTTTTCGAGTGTGGTTAAATCCAGTCGGGCTTTGATGACTTGACCTGCACCTCGAGTGTGTTTGTAGGCTTTCTTGATAATGTCAATGACGATGGTTTGCATGGCTCGAGTTAAGGCTTTGGTGTTCCAGCGGTTTTGGTTGTAATACCGACTGATGGGGCTGGGGCTGGTGGTTTTGCAGTGTTGAGGTCTTGGTTTTCCGTTGGCTTTGAGGTGGTGATGCACAGCGCTTTTGAAGGCTTTCTTTGTGGCGCGGGTTGGCATGAGCGACCATGCCCGAAGGTGCGTTTTATGGTCAAGAAGGGCTTGGAAGGTGTTAAAAATGTTTCGGGCTTCGGAGTTCATAGGAACGCGATCAAACGCGGAATCCGAAGCGATCCCGCCCGAAGGTGCGTTTTGGGATCAAGAAGCTCACTTCAAGTTGGAACGTCCCTTGAGTGAATGTTTATGCGTTCAGAACTGCGTTTTGGATAACTGCAAGAAATGAGATAACGATTTACCTACCAGATTGCGTTTTTGTAACTATTTCTAAATCCATTACTCCAGAATTTCCTGAAATTCTGTGACCTTTCCTAAAATCAACTGTTGTTGGATGATGCCCTGTACAGAGAAGGTCTGTTCCTTTTTTGAAATCATTGTCTTCAATAATTACAAGCCCATCAAAATAACTATCAAAAAAAGTCACGCTGTCATGAAATATACAGTTTTTTACAATAAAAAGAGTCCCATCTTCGGTATGTCCACCGCAGCTTAAATCTACTTTTCCTAAAATTTCGCAATTTATTAATTCAAACCCTGCCGTAAAATAACTTTCATGCGCATTAATTGAGTCGAATTTCGAGT
>JANLWR010000972.1:0-2145 GCA_031364625.1 Deinococcales bacterium
GCGCGACCCGGCCGCCGCCAGGCTCGCGGCCAGGCCTCAGACGCCGGCGGCGACCCGGCCGCCAGGCTCGCGGCCAGGCCTCAGACGCCGGCGGGTAGCTCGCCGCGGCCCAGCGTGCCGTGGCGCTTGGCTCGAGACGATCACGCCCGTGCTTGGGGTGCTGGCGTGAATCATGCGTCCGTTGCCGATGTAGACGCCGACATGACCAACCACGCCGCGAGTGCCACTGCTGAAAAACACCAGATCGCCGGCTTGCAGGTTGCTGCGTGAAACGCTGCGACCCACACGAAATTGGGCGCTCGAGGAGTGCGGCAGGCTGACACCAAATTGCCGCATGACGTACATTGTGAAACCCGAGCAGTCAAACGCACCTGGTCGGCTTGCACCCCAGACGTAACGCGCTCCAAGGTTTCGGTAGGCGGCTTGAACCACGCTCGAGCTTCTATTTTGACTCGAGGTGCTTTGCTTTACCTTGCTGGTTGCGCGTGCATTGTCGGGCAGGTTTAAGCGCTGTCCTGGTTTGAGATTGGTGGCAATTCCTTTGTTGAAAACCATCAGTTGCGCCAAGCTGATGCCGTTTGATCTGGCAACCGAGTACAGGCTGTCACCTGATTGAACCACGTAGGTTTTTGCCAGTGCTGCACCAAACAGTGTTGCAATGGCAAGGATGGTCAGGATCATTCGACGCATTGCAGGAGTATAGGGGGCTTGGCACGGAACGCAAGTGAAAATCACGCATTCACATTTGTCCCCTTTTGGGTAACTTACGTGAAGCAAGCATTTCCAAGCACTTTTAAACTCGAGTTTAGACTTCAAGCCTCATTCTCGAGATTGGTCATTGTTAAATCAGGAAAATCCTCTGCTCAACGCTGAAAACTGGCATTTTCGGGCAAACTCATGATGTATGCCACCATCAGATCAATCACCGTTTGAATGTCCGCCGTATCCGCCATCTCGGACGGCGAGTGCATGTGCCGCACCGGAACACTGAGCACCGCCGTCGGAATACCAGCTCGAGCCAAAATAATCTCGTCGGCATCGGTTCCGCTCCAGTTTCCACTGGAAGCCGTGGTCAGTGGTAGATTCTCTTTTTTGGCAATGTCTTGAATGCCGTTGTTCATGACTGGGCTGGTCATGGGCGAAATCGTTAAATTTGCGCCAGAACCAAAGGCACTCTCGCCCGTTTTTTTGACGTTCGAGCCTGGTTGCGAGGTTTCAAAGGTCACATCAACCGCAATTGCGGCATCAGGCTCAAGTTTGAATGCTGCCATTTTTGCGCCGTGCAAACCAATTTCTTCCTGGGTGCTGCCCACCGTAATCACGTGGTGCTGGCAACCTTTTTCTTTTAAACCCCGCAGCACCTCGAGCACCACAAATGCACCAATGCGGTTGTCCAAGGCTTTTGAGGCGATTCGCCCGTTGCCGAATTCGACCACGGGTTGTTCGATCACGGCGACATCGCCGACCCGCACTTTTTGTTTGACCTCTTCGGCGCTCAAACCGACATCCAGCCAGATATCCTCGAGTTTGGTGGCTTTGTTGCGGTCATCGGCTTCGATTAGGTGCGTGGGTTTTGTACCGATCACACCGATCAGATCACCGTCTTTTGCCATCAGGCGCAGGCGTTGCCCGAGCAAAATACTGGCTTGCCAACCGCCAATGTTTGACAACCAGATAAAACCGTCCTTGTCGATGTGCGTCACGATCAAACCAATTTCGTCCAAGTGTCCAGAGAGCATGATGCGCAATTTTGCGCCAGGGTTGATGCTGGCGTAAACGTTGCCGTAGTGGTCTTTTTCAACTTCAGCGAATTTGCTGGCTTCATCGCTGTAGACTTTTGCCACTCGAGTTTCAAAACCGCTCGGTCCTGGAGTGGTCAGTAAGGTTTTTAGAAAATCCAAACGGTCTGGGGTCATGACTCATTTTAACCTCGAGAACGTATTGAAAATGGGTTTTGGCTCGAGATTCTGTGACTGACGTTTGTTTTGGGGTTAAACCCAACAAAACCATCTGATTATCTGGATTAGTACAAGCAATCATCTTGGATTTCAGGATGGAACAGGGTAACTGCAAAGTCGTCATCCAATGAACCAAACAATGCGTTGATGTCTTCCCGCCGCAAGGCGCAGCAAGCAGCGCCCCTAC
>JANLWR010000021.1:0-2932 GCA_031364625.1 Deinococcales bacterium
AAGCGGCAAGGCGCAATTTACGCCGCGAGGTGCATCGTTTGCGTGGCACGGGTCTACGAGAGTATCTCGAGGTCAGTGATGACACGGTGGGACTGGCTGGCGTGACGACTGATGTCCAAACTCTTCATGCCCTCGAGACGAATGCCTCTGAGTCCGAATTGCAGACGGCGCTCGCGGGGCAGGCTTTGTTGCTCGAGGGCTGCGAGTTGGAGGGCGCTTCTGGTTTTACCGAGTGGTTGGAGCGTCAACGGCAACGCGTGATCGGTTCGCGGCGACGACTGGCGTTGGCACTGGCGGAACGCCTCGAGACTCGAGGTGAGTGGCGCAGGGCGCTCGAGCTGCATTTGCGTTTGTTGGATGATGACACCTTGCAGGAACGCCAACACCGCGAGGTCATGCGCCTTCATTATTTGCTGGGCGAGCGCGAGGCGGCACTCGAGCAATTTCACCGTTGCCGCGACGTGCTGCATTTGGAACTTGGTTTAGAACCACTTCCAGAAACGCGCCTTCTGGCAGAACGAATCCGGCAGGCGCTGGCGATTGAACGGGTCGAAACGGTCACGGCTGGAACAGGCATCAACCTTCGCGCACCGCTGGTTGGGCGTGACGCACAGTACGCCAGCCTCGAGAAGCATCTCGGGATGACGCTGTTGATTGGTGAACCTGGCATCGGTAAGTCTCGATTGGCGCAAGAATTTGCCTTAAGCCGCACAGGAGTCACCGTGCGTTTTGCAGAGGCATCAAGGCAAACGCCGCTTTCTGGGGTTGCCGAAGCCTTACGGGCAAACCTCGAGCATTTGGCTTTGAATGGCTTAGAACCCGTTTGGCGCACCGAGCTGGCGCGGCTCGTACCAGAATTTGCGCCAGGAGTTATGACTCGAGCCGCACCGAGCGACGGTCGCGTGCGGTTTCTCGAGGGTTTAACCCGAGCACTTTTTACCCTTGGCACGGTGATTGTCTTGGACGATTTGCACTGGGTTGACAGCGCCAGCCTCGAGTTGATTGCGCATCTGGCAACCCGAGCCGAAGCCGAGGGTGTGCGTTTGATTGCCACGGCTCGAGGGCAAGAGTTGCGCGACAACACCCAAGCGCTCGAGGTCGTGACGGCGCTCGAGCGCGATGGTCATTTGCGACGTTTTGAGCTTGAGCCGTTGGGTCTTAACGATGTGTTGACCCTGGTGCGTTCGATGTCTGGCAGCACCGAAGGGACTTTGTTCGCGCAGAGACTGTCGCGCACCACATCTGGCAATCCGTTTTTCATCCTCGAGACGCTGCGGCATCTGTTCGAGACTGGCGATCTGCAACTGGACTCGAGCGGCGCTTGGCGTACCCCATTTGACGAGACGACCAGCGATTACGCCGAATTGAGTGTTCCACCGAGTGTCACTCGATCTATTGTTGAGCGTATAGAGCGCCTTGGTGCGGTCAGTTTGCGCCTGTTGCAAACGGCGGCACTGGCGGGTTCAGAATTTAATTTTGCCGAGGTGCAACCCGCCACCGCCCTCAGCGAATGGGAAAGTGTGGACGGACTCGAGCGGGCGGTGAGTGCCAGCATCCTCGAGCGCAACCAAAACCAGTACCGTTTTGCCCACGATCTGGTCAGAACGGCACTCGAGACCAATTTGAGCCTCGAGCGGCGAACCCTGATTCATGCCAAACTTGCCCAGTCTTTGCAAAGCCAAAACGGTGAACCTGCCCGAATTGCGCTGCATTTAGAATCGGCTGGCTTTGCTCGAGACGCGGTTTCATGGCGCATCATGGCAGCCGAAAATGCCGAACGCGTTTTTGCCTATACGGACGCCCTCGAGCAACTCGAACGGGCAGTTTTGGACGGTGAAGACCCCCGAATAACGTTCGAGGTGCATTTAAAAATCGTTAAACTCTACAATAATTTTATTCAAAATCAAGAACTTTGGAAGCTCGAGTTGGACAAGCTCGAGGGTATCGCCTCGAGTCTCAATGACAGCTCGTTAAAAGTTGATGTTGCCCTAGAACGAATTCAGTACGCGATTTGGTATTGCCAAGATGCCCAAGTGCTCGAGATTACAGGTTGGGTTTTGGCACAACCTGGACTGACCACAACCCAGACTGTATGGGCGCTCGAGTACACGGGGTTTGCCCTCACCAGCCTTGGAAACCTCGACGAATCAGACGCGGCGAGGCTCGAGGCAATCAGAACACTGAATGACCAGCCAAGTGACTTGTGCGCTCGGGTTTTGTATGGACTGATGATGAATGCCTACAAACGCGGGTGCTACGACACGGCTCGAGATTGGGCGGTGCGGTGCCGCGAAATGTCTCAGACCGTCGGTGCGACGGCGTTCCTGATAAACGTCTGCACGATGGAAGGCGTGCTTGCAGCCGTTGCAGGTGATCTGGGTGCAGGTATCGCGTCGCTCGAGACGGCGCGAGATGAGGCGCGGCGCATTGGACATGCAACCTACCAGTTTGCGGCGCTCGCCAACCTTTTCGAGCTGCATTTTCAGCAGGGCGACATTTTAGAAGCCCAAGCCAATCTCGAGGAAATGGTACAGGTCAGACCCGTGTTCTTTGATCCTTTCGAGGAGGCGGCATTCACGCGTTACCAATGCCAGTTTCTCTGGTTTACCGGTGAACTTGGCAGGGCACTCGAGCGGGCTAAATATGCCACCGAACTCGATGAACGCTCAGGCATTATGGAACAACGACAACTCGGGCGACTGGTCGCGGCAGGATTGTACCTGCAACTGCACGACACCGAAGACGCACAACCCTTACTCGAGGCAGTTCGCAGTCTCATGACCGACTCGAGCCTTGGGTTTTACCGCGTAGACCTCGGGTTAAAAACCGTGCAATGCGAATTGTTAGTTGGTCAATCCGAAGCGGCGCTCGAGCGATTGGAAACTTTGGACTTGAGCAGCGCTCAGGCAGCCGAAGTCACACGTCAAGCCAT